>NZ_DATBNB010000183.1 GCF_036554565.1 Longimicrobium sp.
TTGGGGGGGGGGCCGACGCGGGGGGCTGGCATTCCGCCGCGGAGGTGTTTACGTTGTCCACTAATCAATCGCAACCACCCTTTGATGATCTCATGGACAGAGACGAAGGAAAGAACCGGCTTCCCAAGCGCCGCGGGCCCACGCCCAAGCATCTGCGCGATCCGCGCCCTGCCGGGCCCCGCTGCCCCGCGCGGTGCATGGGCGGGCGCGTGCTCGGGTCCGAGAGCGGATCCATGAGCACGCTGTGCCCGCAGTGCGGCGGCAGCGGCGAGATGCTGCTGTCGGCCGCCGCGCTTTCCGAATAGGCCGCGGCGCATCCGCCCGCCGGCCCGGGGTCTCGCGCCCCGGCTGGCCTCCGGGAACGCTCGATGGTTCGCGGCGGTGCCCCCACGGGTGCGGCCGGGTCTTCCGTCCGCATTCCCTGGCACCCCGCGACGGGCGTCGATGTTCCGATGCCTCGCGTCCATCGGCGCGCGGGCCCTGGTGGCCGGCGCGGCTTTCCCGCACGCCGTCCCGCGCATCCGGCGGCGGCGCGGGCGGGCCTACGCGGTGGCCGCGCCGCCCTCCGCGTCCGACGTGGTGGGCAGGTACAGGGTGAACACCGTGCCGCGGCCGGGCTCGCTATCCACCCAGATGTACCCCGACGCGTGCTTTACGATGGCGTAGACGATGGATAGCCCCAGGCCGGTGCCCTTGCCCTCGGCCTTTGTGGTGAAGAACGGGTCGAAGATGCGCTCGCGGGCGGCCGGATCGATGCCTTCGCCGGTGTCGGCGATGGTCATTACCGCGTAGCTCCCCGGCATGATCCGGAATCCCCCGCCGTCCTCCCCGGGCGGCACCTCGCGGCTGCTGGTGCTCACCCGCAGCGTTCCCCCCGCAGGCATGGCGTCGCGCGCGTTGGCCGCCAGGTTCATCACCACCTGGTCGATCTGGCGCGGGTCTGCCACCACGTGCAGCGGCTGCCGCGACAGCTCCGCCTCTACCTTGATCGCCTGCCCGATCAGCCTTCCGGACAATTGAAGCGCGTCGCGGACGGCGGCGTTCAGCTCCACCCGCTGCGGCTGCACGGCGTTGATGCGGCTGAAGCCCAGCAGCCGCCGCGCCAGTGCGCTCGCGGCGTCGAGCGCGTGCAGGGCCTGGCCCAGGTCGCCGTGCGCGGGCGTGTTCCGCGAGAGCTGCTGCCGGGCCATGTCGGCGTTGCCGCGGGCCACCGTCAGCAGGTTGTTGAAGTCGTGGGTGATGCCGCTGGTCAGCCGGCCGATCACCTCCAGGCGGTCGGCGTGCTGCAGCTGCTGCTCCAGCTGGCGGTTCTGCGCCTGCAGCCGCCGCTGCAGAAAGTGCACGTCGAGCACGTTGCCCACGCGCAGCAGCGCCTCGTCCGGCTCGAAGGGCTTGGTGATGAAGTCGCGCGCGCCGCCCTGGAACGCGCGCCGCCGCGCCTCGGGCGTGGCGTCGCCGGTGAGCACCAGCACGGGCGGCATGCGGGTGCTGGGGAGCGCCGCGAGCTGCTCCAGCACCGCAAAGCCGTCCAGGTGCGGCATGTGAAGGTCCAGCAGCAGCAGGTCCGTCGCGCGCTCGGCCACCCGCGCGGCCACGGTGCGCGGGTCGGCCGTGGTTTCCACCGAACGGTACCCCGCGCTGGTGAGGATGCGCGAGAGCAGGTGCAGGTTGCCGGGCTCGTCGTCTACCACCAGCAGGCGAGCGTCGGGATGCGCGGCGGGCGGCAGGATCATAAAGGGTCCTTCGAATATGCGACGAGGTCCAGGCCTGATTCGGGAGCTCCCGGGGAGCGTCGTCCCGATGCCCGAAGCTCACGGGCCGTGCGAAGCGCTCAAAGTACCGGTGTTAGGCTGGAAAGGAAACGCCGTGACCGTAACAATGATGCGGATTGTGATCTGCTTGCGCCTGGAGCCCAGCAGCTGCGCCGGCAGCACGGTCGCACCTGGCCCGTTGTGAAGGCATGAAACGGACGCACGGCCAAGGCGGCGGGCGTCCGTTGTTGCGTTGGTTCCGCGTTGGATGGGTGCCGCGCGGCGCGCCAGAACTCGTGCGCCCCCCCGAGCACGGCACGCCCGGCTCACTCCTGCGATTCGCAGCCCACGCCGTCATCGTCGGCATCGAGCCGGTGCGGATCGGCGCCGGGCACGCTCACCGGGTGCCCCACGTCCGGGCAATCGAGATCATATCCGTTCCACGCCGGGTACGCCGCAAGCCCGTCGTCTGGCGAAGGAACATCAGCAACCAGAGCGGATGCTTCCTCATCAACGGGTTCCGGGACGGCTTCGTACGTGGTCACCGCTGCGGACGTAGGCCGAGGAGGGCTGGCAAGTAACGTATTCACCTCCGTATCGACAGCGATCTCCACCCGATCGGGGCCGCACGCAAGCAACGCACTACTCATCAGAAGCATTAGCACCGCAGCGTTTCGTCGCATCATAAACAACTCCCCATGTAAAGCTAAGGACAAATCAACAGCGGCGCGTCCGCCTCCCTCCTACTCTGCTGCCTCACACCGTTCCCGTCAACGGGCGAACGGTCCCGAAGGCTCGACTCCCGTGTGCAACCTACCTAGCGTGTCGCCCGCGGATGCCCCATTATTGATGCGGGAGCCAACTGTTCCCGCCACGCGTGGTACTTGAGTTACCGCGGGTGTCTACTGAAGAGAGGGACTGTCGCTCCAGCCGCACCCCACTTGGCCCCCGCGCTGATTCTACCCCGTGCACCATCCGCCATCGGATAACTCGCCCGAGCCACAGGTGCAGACCGTTGTAGCTGCGGTAATTCAGCGCGGAGATCGATTTCTGATATGCCGCCGCCCCGAAGGAAAGAACCACGGCGGACTGTGGGAATTCCCCGGGGGAAAAGTCGATGCCGGCGAGAGCTTGGAATTCGCTCTGAAACGCGAGCTTCACGAAGAGCTTGCCGTCGAGGCGACTCACGTCGGCGCGACAGTGTTTTCTGTTCGCGATCAGAAGAGCGGCTTTGAGATCTGTTTTATCCCGACCTCCGTCACGGGCGAGCCGATGGCTCTCGAACACAGCGAACTCACTTGGTCAACAACCCCTCAGCTCCTGTCGTACCCACTCGCACCGAGCGACAGGGCGTTTGCCACATTCCTGACTGGCGCTGAAGCATGATCACCTTCATCCCTGGCCAAGTCTATCATCGCATCAATGACATTCACGAGAAATACAATGGACAGCGACAAGGTGGAATCAGTACTCCATCTGACCACCCGGTGATTTTCTTGTTCACGGGAGAGCAGGGCACCCAGTACGGCTACACAGATGGATTCCACCACGACGGTACGTTTTGGTATACCGGCGAGGGGCAGGTGGGGGACATGGAAATAATTCGGGGGAATCTCTCAATCCGTGATCATCAGAGGAATGGCAAACGGCTACACTTGTTCCAGTACGTACGAAGAGGTGAGGTGCGGTACATTGGTCCGGCAAGGTATCAAGGGCACCACTTCGAGGTGGGGCCTGATCGTGACAAGCAACCCCGCAAGGTAATCGTGTTCGAGTTAGCACTGGATGCTCCAGAAGACGGAGCAGCCGACTTAGCGCCCGAGGATGCCGATCCGAGTGCGACCCGACTTGCTAAGCGACCTTTAGACGAGTTACGGCGCGCAGCCCTGCTGGCAAGCATGGCGGACACGCCCCCGTCCGTCCGGCAAGCAGTATCCTACTCGCGGAGCACGGTCGTGAAGGCTTACGTGCTACGCCGAGCTAACGGCATTTGCGAGGGCTGTCGAGCGCCCGCACCGTTTGAAGGTGTGAAGGGCGCGCCCTATCTGGAGCCCCATCACATTCGCAGGCGGGCCGACGATGGGCCGGATCACCCGAGGTGGGTGGTAGCGCTATGTCCGAACTGCCACGCCCGAGTACACCATGGAGTTGATGGACAGGAATACAACAAGTTCCTCGCAGGGAGCGTAGAGCATTTAGAGCACCTGTTCTCGCAATCTGCTGCGTAACCGGGGACGTCGCCTTGCCTAGCTCTGACAGCAACGGTACGTTCCAATTGTGGCATTACAGGTTTGATCGCTTCTAAACACGAAGGCCCGACATCACGATGAGCAGAACGCTAAAAGCTGATTTCTACCAGGTCGTCGACGCTAATGACCGACCCGCCCGGCTGGAGGAGGCGCTCCAAACCATCGCTGCTCTTCCGGAAGAGGAACGATATTTGATCGTGGGGAAAAATCCTGTTCGTTTGCACCATGCAAGCCGTAATGGTTTGCAATGGGAAGGGGAACTACTCCGGATTCGAATGGACGTGACTCCGCTTCGGGCAAACCTGATCGGTGGACTGAAGCCTTTCGAATTAGATGAGGACGAAGGACTTGGCGAGGAGACGGCGTTTCTGTTCGACGCTCGTACCCAAGTACTCGTTCTGCAGAGGAACCGGATTGGGGTCAGCGCCACCGCGGCGGCGTATTACTTTCAGAACCGCGCTGGATTGAACAACATACTCTTTCTCCGCCCAGTCCTTCGTCGCGATGCTGTGATGCGTCTGGACCGCTTGCGCCAGGTTCGAAAGCTCGACGTTCGGTTTGCAGGAGTTCGCAATCCGGAGGCTCTTCGGACGGACAGATCGGTGGCGGAAATGGTCGACGTACTTACGGAATTTCAAGCGCCCTCCGCAGCCATCACGCTGTCAATGGGCCATAAAAAGGGATCTTTGAACGTCGATACGGTGCGACGTTTCGTACAGAAAATTACGGGGTTTTCGGCAGAGAACGATCAGCCAGTTACTAAGCTAGAGATCTCTGGAACTGCTGAAGATGAGCAGGTCGACGTGTTCGATCTCATAAACTATAATCTCGTGGAAGCGGTGACAGTAGAGCCCGACGCAGGGCGGAACGTGTCATACGCCCGTCGGCGAGCGTTTCTTCGAACCTCGTGGGCGGAAAACCGGGAGTGGCTCGATCAAATGTTTCTTGACAACCAGGCGAATGTCTAAAACATTTGAGCGTGCATATCCTTATGCGGGAGCCATACTGTGTGGCTTCGGGGCGTTTTATATATTGCGATCTACGGCACTCCAACCAGGTTTCAAGGACCTAGTGGGTGCTGTCGTGAATGTCAGCGCGATCTCGGTGGGATTCTTGGCAACTGCGAAATCGCTTTTGCTCTCCCTTTCCGACCGGTCCATCATCAGTAGGCTCAAACAAACTGGGCATTTCAATACATTGGTTGGGTATTTTTTAGCTGCGGTGAATATTTGGCTGCTTCTAGCGTTGGTGAGTTCAGCCTTGCTCTATCTGTACAGTGCCGATAAACCACCTTCAAATTGGTACCGCATTCTTGTGAGCTTTTGGGCCGGCTTGTTAATGGCGGGTGTTCTGAGCTACATGAGGGCTATCGGACTCCTTTCCAAGATACTACGCTCCTAACATCGGCTATTGCATCGATGCGTTGCTCTCCCGCGCCGTTACGCGCGGTGGCGGGTTTCTACATCTGAGTCAAACTTTCCCGATTTCAGCCGCAGTGCGTCCCTTGGCCGAACCGGAGCGGGCTTTCGGCGTACTACGCCCATGCTCCCGATCCGCATCGAGCCGCAGCTGCTCACGGCCTCCAGGGAACCCCCGGAAGGGGACCGCTGGATCCACGAGGTGAAGTACGATGGCTACCGCCTGCTCTGCCGGGTGGAGCACGGCCGCGCTCGCCTGTTCACCCGCCCCGGCAACGACTGGACGCGGGCCCTGCCCGGCATCGCCGCGGCGGTGGAGGCGCTGGAAACGGGCGACGCGTACCTGGACGGCGAGCTGGTGGCGATCGGCCCGGACGGCGTGCCGGACTTCCAGGCGCTGCGGCGGTCGATCGGCGGGGGGCGCGGCGCGCTGCCGCTGGTGTACCAGGTGTTCGACGCGCTGTACGCGGGCGGCCGGTCGCTGCTGGGCGCAGAGCTGCTCACCCGTAAACGCATCGTGGCCCAGCTGGTGCGGAAATCGCGGGTGGTGCGGTACACGGACCACCTGGCTGGCGGCGGGGCGGCGCTGTACCGGGCGGCGAAGGCGGCCGGGCTGGAGGGCATCGTCTCCAAGCGCGCCGACAGCACCTACCGCCCCGGCGTCCGCTGCCGCGACTGGCAGAAGGTGAAGTGCTTTCACCGCTACACGTTCACGGTGACGGCCATCTCCCGGTCCGGAGCACGGTTGAGCGATGAGGCCGGCGAGCACGTGGGCACGGTGCCCATCT
>NZ_DATBNB010000184.1 GCF_036554565.1 Longimicrobium sp.
GTGGTTGCCGCGGCGGGCGCCGTACGAGTTGAAGTCCTTGGCATCCACCCCGCGCTCCACCAGGTACGAGCCCGCGGGCGAGTCCTTCTTGATGGAACCCGCCGGCGAGATGTGGTCCGTCGTCACACTGTCGCCCAGCAGGGCCACGGCGCGCGCCTTCACGATGTCGCCCACCGACTCGGGCGCGTCGTGCGCCATGTTCTCGAAGTACGGCGGCTGGCGCACGTAGGTGGACGAATCCGCCCACTCGAAGCGGTCGCCGGCGGGCACGGGCATGGACTTCCACCGCTCGTCGCCCTCGAACACGCCGGCGTAGCTGCGCTCGTACATGGCGCTGTCGATGGACGACTGCACCGCGGCCTGCACCTCCGTCAGCGTGGGCCAGATGTCCTTGAGGAACACCGAGCGCCCCTCCGGGTCGGTGCCGATGGGTTCGTTGTACGGGTCCCAGTCCATCCGCCCCGCGATGGCGTAGGCCACAACCAGCGGGGGCGACATCAGGAAGTTGGCGCGCACCTCGGAGTTGATGCGCCCCTCGAAGTTGCGGTTGCCGGAAAGCACCGAGCAGGCCACCAGCCCGCGCTCCTGGATCTCGCGTGAAATCTCTTCCGGCAGCGGCCCCGAGTTGCCGATGCAGGTGGTGCAGCCGTAGCCCACGGTGTGGAATCCCAGCCGGTCCAGGTACTCCTGCAGCCCCGCCTTCTCGTAGTACGCGGTGACCACCTTGGATCCCGGGGCCAGCGACGTCTTCACCCACGGCTTGCGCGTCAGCCCGTGCTCGGCGGCCTTCTTGGCCAGCAGCCCGGCCGCGATCATCACCGATGGATTGGAGGTGTTGGTGCAGCTGGTGATGGCGGCGATCACCACCGACCCGTGGTCGATCTCCCCCGCCCCGCCGGACGGCGACGCGTCCGTGGCGGCGTGCGCCTCGTCCACCGCGCCCGAGCCCTCGCCCCAGACCGCGGCGTCCGTGCCGGCCTGGTTCTCCTTGCCGATCGCCGCCGCATCCTTCACCGCGGCGATGGGGGCGCCCTTCTTCTCGGGCATCAGCTCCGGAAGGGCCGCCTTGAACGCCTTCTTGGCCTTGCTAAGCGGAATGCGGTCCTGCGGGCGGCGCGGTCCGGCGATGCTGGGTTCCACGCTGTTCAGGTCCAGCGTCAGCGTGTCGGTGAACACCGGCTCGGGGCTGGCGGCCGTGTGGAAGAGCCCCTGCTCCTTCATGTACGCCTCCACCAGGGCGATCCGCTCCGCCGGGCGGCCGGTGAAGCGCAGGTACTCCAGCGTCACCTGGTCCGGCGGGAAGATGGCGCAGGTGGCCCCGTACTCCGGCGACATGTTGCCGATGGTCGCCCGGTCCGCCAGGGCCAGGCTGGCGATACCGGGCCCGTAGAACTCCACGAACTTGCCGACGACGCCCTTCTTGCGGAGCATCTCGGTGACGGTGAGCACCAGGTCGGTGGCCGTGGCGCCCTCGGGGAGCTCGCCCTCCAGCTTGAAGCCGACCACCTCGGGGATCAGCATGCTGATGGGCTGGCCCAGCATGGCCGCCTCGGCCTCGATGCCGCCCACACCCCAGGCGAGGACGCCCAGCCCGTTGACCATGGGCGTGTGGCTGTCGGTGCCCACGCAGGTGTCGGGATAGGCCTGCGGAACGTCGCCCTTCATCAGGTTGGGGTTCTCGTCCGTGCTGAACACCACGCGCGACAGGTACTCCAGGTTCACCTGGTGCACGATGCCCGTGTTGGGCGGCACCACCTGGAAGTTCTGGAACGCCTGCTGCCCCCAACGCAGGAACGCGTAGCGCTCGGCGTTGCGCTGGTAATCCAGCTCCACGTTCTGCTCGAAGGCCTCGGGGGTGCCGAACGCGTCTACCTGCACCGAGTGGTCGATGACCAGCTCCACCGGCTGCAGCGGGTTGATCTTGGACGGATCGCCCCCCAGCTGCGCCATGGCGTCGCGCATGGCCGCGAGGTCGACCACGCAGGGAACGCCGGTGAAGTCCTGCAGCACCACCCGCGCGGGCGAGTAGGCGATCTCGCGGTCGGGCGGGTCCTTGGGGTTCCACCGCGCCAGCGCCAGGATGTCGTCGCGCGTAACGGTGACGCCGTCCTCGGTGCGCAGCAGGTTTTCCAGAAGGATGCGCAGCGAGTACGGCAGGCGTGACACGTCCACGCCCTCGCGGCTCAGCGCGTCCAGGCGAAAGATCTCGTAGTCGCGTCCGCCGACCGAAAGGGTCGAGCGGGCGCCGAAGCTGTCGGCCATCAACGATCTCCTGTTCGGGAACCAGAACCCAGGGTGCGCCCCGCCGCCCTCACCACCCGGCCACCCGTCCGTGCGACGGGGCGCGTTCCATCGCACAGTTTATCCCCCCTGGCGCGCGTCCGAAAGTCGGGACGGCGGCGCTGGAGATCGACCCTGCGGCGAAGCCCGCACAGGCTTGCAAGCGACGCTCCATCAGCCGTGCAGGATCTGCGGTAATCCGCTACGTTGTGAGCCGCGCCGGCTGGGTCCGGGCGAGTGAGGAATCACACGAGAGAGACGTATCCGCGATGAGCCGCGAAGTGATCCTGATCGGGGACAAGGTCCTCATCAAGCCCGAAGAAGAGAACCAGCAGACGCCGTCGGGGCTGTTTCTGCCGCAGGGGGTGCAGCAGAAGGAGCAGGTGATGCAGGGAACCGTGGTGAACACCGGCCCCGGCTACCCGCTGGGCGAGGCGGCGGCGGATGGAGAGACGTGGACGGGCCGCACCCGCACCGAGCTGCGCTACGTACCGCTGCAGGCGGAGAAGGGAGACTACGCCATCTTCCTGAAGACGCCCGCGGTGGAGGTGGAGATCGACGGGAGCAAGTACCAGATCGTCCCCCACAACGCCATCCTCCTCCTCATCCGCGACCGCATTCCGCTGCCCTGAGGGATTGGACGCGAGGTAGATGAAGATAAATCTCGTAGAAGGCGCACTGTGGTGAGGTAGCGCCAGCGCGAGCTGTGGCGGTTGAAACCGCGTCTGGAAATTCACGAAGTCCGCCTTCGCGGACTGCCGTCTACAAAGTATCGTGCGTGGAAATTACGCGAAGCTCTACCTGCACCTGGTGTGGGCGACGTGGGATCGGCTGCCGCTGATCACCCCTGAGTTGCGCGTGCCGGTCTACCAGGCCCTGCACGAGCAGGCGAGCCGGACAGGCTGCGAGGTGCTCGCCGTGGGAGGGATCGAGGACCACGTGCACGTCCTCGTGAAGATCCCGACGACGATCTCCATCGCCGAGATCGTGAAGAGCATGAAGGGCGGCTCCACACACGTGGTCACGCACGCGGTGCAGCGCGGCTCGTTCTTCAAGTGGCAGGGCAGCTACGGTGCCTTTACCGTCTCCCGCACGCACGTCCCCATGGTCCGCGCCTACGTCCTCAACCAGGAACGGCACCATCGCGAAAACCGCCTCAGCCGCACGCTCGAACGCATGTCCGAACACTGAACCCGCGGCCGCAGTCCGCGAAGGCGGACTTCGTGACGTTCCAGCCGCGGTTTCAACCGCCCGGACGGATGGCGGCCCAAAACGCACGTCACCCGCCCACGCACGTCACCACGTCCCGCCCGCCGACGCTCAATCTATCATGTCGCGCCCACCGCCTCCCCTTCGGCCCTTCCCAGTGCAACGCAGCCGTGCTCCTCGAAGTCGCGCGGCTCGATCTGGATCGTCAGGTGGTGAAGACCGAAGCGGTCGTGCAGCACGCAGTGCAGGTCCCCCAGAATCTCGCCCGAGTGGCGCCGCTCCATCCGCTCGCCGACAACGACGTGCGCGCTGAGCGCATCCAGTCCGCTCGTGATCGTCCACACGTGAAGGTCGTGCACGTCCTCCACCCCGTCCACGCCGAGCATGGCCCCGCGCACCGCGCCCAGGTCGATGTGCGCCGGCGTGCCCTCCAGCAGCACCCCCACGCTCTCCTTCAGCAGGTGCCACGACGAGTACAGCACCAGCACCGCGATGGCCACCGAAACGGCGGGATCCGCCCACGCCCAGCCGAACGCCCAGATCAGCAGGCCTCCCGCGATTGCACCCACGCTGCCGAGCGCATCCGTCAGCAGGTGCAGCCAGGCCCCACGGATGTTCAGGCTTTCGTCCTTGCCGCCGTGAAGGATCACCAGCCCCGCCACGTTCACCGCCAGCCCGCCCACGGCAATGATCATCACCGTGAGCCCGGCGACAGGTTCCGGCGCGTGGAAGCGGTGCCACGCCTCGACGAAGATGAAGAGGGAGATCGCGATCAGCGTGGCCGCGTTGGCGAGCGCCGCAAGGATCTCCGTGCGGTGATAGCCGAACGTGCGCCGGGGCGTCGCCGGCTTCTGTGCCATCCAGATGGCGAACAGCGACAGCCCCAGCGCCCCCACGTCCGACAGCATGTGCCCCGCGTCCGCAAGCAGGGCCAGGGAGTTGGCCATGATGCCGCCGACCACCTCCGCCACCAGGTACACCGCGGCCAGGGCGAGCGTCAGCTTCAGCCGCCGCGTGTTCCGGGCGGCTCCGTGGGAGTGCGAGTGGCCGTGCCCGTGGTGGTGTCCGGCGCCCATGGAAGTGCGTAAGTGCGTAAATGCGTGAGCGAACCGCCTGGATGCATACCGTGGGAATCGGCGGAAGTTCGCGTCCGCGGCAGAAACGAAAAAGGCGCGCCGGAGCGCGCCTCGAATCGTCAGCGGGATACTGCGTCCGCGGGAGGAGGGCCGTGGCGGAGTGCGCGCAGGCCGCGTACGACGAAGAAGATGCCCACGGCGATCATCCCCAGGCTCAGCGTCTGGCCCATGGTCAGCGGACCCAGCACCGTCCCGATGGGATCCCCCGCGTCCGTGAACTGCGCGTCGGGCTGGCGGAACAGCTCCAGGAACGAGCGGATCAGTCCGTATCCCAGCATGAACACGCCGCCGAGCGTTCCCGGAGCCAGGCGGATGCCGCGCTTCCTCGTCCACGCGTACAATCCCCAGAGCACCAGCCCCAGCAGCAGCCCTTCGGCCAGCCCCTCATACAGCTGCGACGGGTGGCGCAGCGGCACCTGCGCGCGCACCTGGTCCCACAGCCCCGTGCGGTAGGCCTGCTCGATCAGCAGCTCGCGCTCGCGCATGGAGCCGGCGCCCGTCGTCCCGAGCAGCTGCGCGGCCACGGGATCGGTAGGAAAGCGCACGGCCCAGGGCACCGCGTCCGTCGTCACCCGCCCGTACAGCTCGCCGTTGATGAAGTTGGCGGTGCGCACGGTTACGATCGCGGGCGGAACGGCCAGCGCCAGCCCGTCGCCCACGCGCAGGAAAGGCAGCTTGTGCTTGCGCGAAAACCACCATCCCGCCGTCAGCGCCCCCAGCAGCCCGCCATGGAACGCCAGGCCGCCTTCCCAGATGCGGATGATGCGCGCCGGGTTGGCCGCGAAGGTGGCAAAGTCGTAGAAGAGGATGTAGCCCAGCCGCCCGCCCAGGATCACGCCCAGGATGAACATGAACAGCAGGTCGCCCACCGAGTCCGGGTCCATGGGCACGAAGCCGTCGCGGGCCATCTTGCGCATCAGCAGGTAGCCCGCGAAAAAACCCAGCATGAAAGTGATCCCGTACCACCGGATCGCCAGGCCGCCCGGGAGTTCCAGGGCGACGGGGTCGATGCGGGGGAACGGGATCTCGATCAGGCCCAGCGGGACCATCACCACGGCGGAACCCGCGGAAATCAGCGCTTGGCGGCGGCCCGGGAACGCGCCTCGGCCAGCCGCATCTCGATCACCTGCGCCTGCTGCGAACCTTCCTTGGCGTCGGCCAGGAGCCGCTCGTAGATGGCGACCGCGCCGGCGAAGTCGTTGTTCTGCTCGTGCATCAGCGCGGCCTGGGCCAGCGCCTCCACCCGCTGGTAGTCGGCGTTGGCCTTCTCGGCCGCCTGCTCGTAGGCGCGGATGGCGGCGGCGCGGTCACCCGCCTGCGCGTGCGCCGAGCCCAGCATCATCGCCGCCTGCGCGGACAGCCGCGAGCCGCTTCCCGCCAGCGGCGCGAGCGCGGTGACGGCCGCCTTGGGGTTGCCGTTGTTCAGCCGGATCTCCGCCAGCAGCATGCGGGCCTCGTCGGCCTCTACGGTGCCCGCGTGCGCCTTGATGAACGCCTCCACCTGCCCGGCGCCCGCCGCCGTGCCCACCGAGGGGTTGGCGCGCAGGGCCAGGAACTGCTCGGCGGCGCGCGCCGCCTTGCCGGCCGCGTTCACCCGGTACACCAGGTACCCACCCACCGTCACCAGCGCCACCGCCGCGATCGTAACGATCATGCGGACGTTGCGCTTGGCCCACGCGGCCGCCTCGGCGGCGCGCACGGCGAACGCGTCCTCGGAGTCGATCGTGGTCTGCGGCCGGCGGGAACGTGCGGCGGTGGACGATGCCATGCGGGGACCCTCTGACGTGTGCTGGGGAAGGGGCCCGTGGCCCCGGATCGACGTTTCGACCCAAACGAAAACAGACGCGCACGCCGGCAGGCGCGCGCGGGGAAACGCGTAAAGGTATCCCGGGGCTTGTGGTTCGTCAACCTGAGGGGCCGCGCGCGCCTGCACGGGGCGCCGCCGCCCCGGCTTCATTATTGCCAACGCCGGGGGCGGGCGCCCCGCCCCGGAAACGCGCGACAGCACTCCAATCCACCAAACGAAGCCATGGCCGACCGCTACGTCTATTTTTTTGGCGCGGGAGAAACGGAAGGCAGCAAGGAGATGAAGGACCTGCTCGGCGGCAAGGGCGCCGGGCTGGCCGAAATGGCGCGCATCGGCGTGCCCGTGCCTCCGGGGTTCACCATTACCACCGAGGTCTGCCGGCTGTACCTGCGCGGGGGGCGCTACCCCGACGGGCTCCGCGAGCAGGTGGCCGCGTCGCTCGCCCGGCTGGAGCGCGCCACGAACAAGACGTTCGGCGGGGACGAGGCGCCGCTCCTGGTTTCGGTGCGCTCCGGCGCGGCGTTCAGCATGCCGGGGATGATGGACACCATCCTGAACCTGGGCTTGAACGACCGCACCGCCGCCGCGCTGGCGGCGGCCAGCGGCGACGACCGCTTCGCCTTCGACAGCTATCGCCGTTTCGTGCAGATGTACGCCGACGTCGTCCTGGGGGTGCACGCGGAGCACTTCGAGCGGCTGATCGAAGACACGAAGCGCGCCCGCGGCATCAGCGAAGACACCGACCTTTCCGCGGACGACCTGCGCGAGCTCGTCGCGCGATTCAAGGCGCTCGTGCGCGACCATACCCGCGCCGACTTCCCGGAAGAGCCGCAGGAACAGCTCTGGGGCGCCATCCACGCCGTCTTCGGGTCGTGGGATACGCCGCGCGCCAGGGCGTACCGGCGGATCAACGGCATCAGCGACGACCTGGGGACGGCGGTGAACATCTGCTCCATGGTGTTTGGCAACATGGGGTCGGACTCGGGAACGGGCGTGGCCTTCACCCGCGATCCCTCCACGGGCGAGCGGCGGCTGTACGGCGAGTTCCTGGTGAACGCGCAGGGCGAGGACGTGGTGGCCGGCATCCGCGACCCGCTGCACATCGACGGCATGGAGCAGGCCCTTCCCAACTCGTTCCACGAGCTGGTGGAGGCCGCGCGGCTGCTGGAAGACCACTACCGCGACGCACAGGACCTGGAGTTCACGGTGGAGCGCGGGCGGCTGTACCTGCTGCAGACGCGCAACGCGAAGCGCACCGGGCGCGCGGCCGTGCGCATGGCGGTGGAGATGGTGGACGAGGGACGCATCACCCCGGAAGAGGCGGTGCTGCGGGTGGATCCCGGCCAGCTGGACCAGCTTCTCCATCCCATGATCGACCCCGGCGCCTCCGTGCACCTGCTGACGACGGCGCTCCCCGCCTCGCCGGGCGCGGCGTCGGGACGGGTGGTCTTCAACCCCGACGAGGCGGCCGAGCGCGGCGCGCACGAACCGGTGATCCTGGTGCGCCGCGAAACGTCGCCCGAGGACTTTCACGGGATGGTGGTGTCGCAGGGCATTCTCACCTGCCGCGGGGGGATGACGTCGCACGCCGCCGTGGTGGCGCGCGGCATGGGCAAGTGCTGCGTGGCGGGCGCCGGCGACGTGCTGATGGACGAGGCGCGGCGCCAGTTCTCCGCCGGCGGCACGACCGTGAAGGAGGGCGACTGGATCACGCTGGACGGCACCACGGGACGGGTGATCCTGGGCAAGGTGCCCACGGTGGAGCCGGAGCTGACGGACGACTTCCACCGGCTGATGGAGTGGGCCGACGGGTTCCGCCGCCTGCGCGTGCGGACCAACGCCGACACGCCCAACGACAGCGAAGTCGCCCGCCGCTTCGGCGCCGAGGGGATCGGGCTCTGCCGCACGGAGCACATGTTCTTCGAGGGCGACCGCATCGACGCCGTCCGCGAGATGATCCTGGCCGAGACGGGCGCGCAGCGGGCCATCGCCGTCGCCAAGCTCCTGCCGATGCAGCGCGCGGACTTCGAGGGGATCTTCCGGGCGATGGACGGGCTGCCGGTGACCATCCGCCTGCTGGACCCGCCGCTGCACGAGTTCCTTCCCCACGGCCCGGCCGAGATCAAGGACCTGGCCCGCAAGCTGGGGATGGACCCCGTGCGCATGCGCGAGCAGGTGGAGCGGCACCACGAGTCCAACCCCATGCTGGGCCACCGCGGCTGCCGGCTGGGGATCACCTTCCCCGACATCACCTGGATGCAGGCGCAGGCCATCTTCGAGGCCGCCGTCAACGTGCAGGCGCAGGGGGTGACGGTGTGCCCCGAGATCATGATTCCCCTCGTGGGCACGGCCGAGGAGCTGAAGCGGCAGCGGAAGATCGTCGACGAGGTGGCGGCGGAGGTGTTCTACCAGTGCGACACCCGCGTCGACTACCTGGTGGGAACCATGATCGAGCTGCCGCGCGCCGCTTTGACGGCGGACCGGATCGCGGAGCACGCGCAGTTCTTTTCATTCGGCACCAACGACCTCACGCAGACCACGTTCGGCCTGTCGCGCGACGACGCGGGGCGGTTCCTGCCGGAGTACGTGGCGGCCGGCGTGCTGCCTGACGACCCGTTCCAGACGCTGGACGTGGAGGGGGTGGGCAAGCTGGTGGACATGGCGACGCGCCTGGGCCGCGGCGTGAAGGCCGACCTGAAGGTGGGCGTCTGCGGCGAGCACGGCGGCGATCCGCGCTCGGTGGAGTTCTTCCACGCCGTGGGACTGAATTACGTCTCCTGCTCGCCCTACCGCGTGCCCGTCGCGCGCCTGGCCGCCGCCCACGCGGCCCTGAACGACCGCACGACGGAGCCGCGGGCGGCGCCCGCGCCGGTGGCGGACGCGGAGGTACAGGAGATCGAGGCAATGGCCGCGGACTGAGGGGCGCGGCCCTGCTCCGCTGG
>NZ_DATBNB010000185.1 GCF_036554565.1 Longimicrobium sp.
CGAAGGCGGACTTCGGGCCGTCGTTGCCGCGACTTCAGCCGCCCCAGCAGGGCCGAGGGCTCGGCGTCATCGATCGCCCAAACCACAGCCCACTACCCCGTTGCCCGCCGCACCTCTACCTTTCAGCATTCCACGTCCCGAGCAGGAGCGCCCGGATGCACGAAACCTTCGAGCAGTTGCGGCAACGCGAGTTCAGCCGGCTGGACCGGCTGGGGCACGTGTACCTGGACTACACCGGCGCCGGGCTGTACGCCGAGTCGCAGGTGCAAGCCAACGCCGACCTGCTGTGCAACAGCGTCTTCGGCAACCCGCATTCACGGAACCCCACCTCGCTGGCGGCCACGCAGCTGTGCGAAGACGCGCGGAGCCGCGTGCTGGCGTACTTCAACGCCGATCCCGAGCTGTACGAGGTGGTGTTCACCCTGAACGCCAGCGGCGCGCTGAAGCTGGTGGGCGAGGCGTACCCCTGGGAGCCAGGCGGCCGCTTCCTGCTGACGGCCGACAACCACAACTCCGTCAACGGCCTGCGCGAGTTCGCCACCGCCCACGGCGCCGAGGTAGGCTACGTGCCGCTGGGCCCGGACCTTCGCCTTCACGACGTGCGGGCGCACCTGGCCGGGGCCGAGCGCGGCAAGCACAACCTGTTCGCGTTTCCCGCGCAGTCCAACTTCTCCGGAGTGAAGCATCCGCTGGAGCTGGTACGCCTGGCCCACGACCAGGGCTACCACGTGGTGCTCGACGCGGCGGCCTTCGTGCCCACCAACCCGCTGGACCTGTCGCGGGTGGCGCCGGACTTCGTGTGCGTGTCGTTCTACAAGATGTTCGGCTTTCCCACGGGCGTGGGGGTGCTGCTGGCCCGCCGCAACGCGCTGGGCGAGCTGCACCGGCCCTGGTTCGCCGGCGGCACCGTGCGCTTCGTGTCCGCGCAAAACCGCGTGCACCTGCAGCACGTCACCGGGCGGGCCTTCGAGGACGGCACCCTCAACTACCTGGGCATCGCCGCGGTCTCGACCGGGCTGGACTTCCTGGAACGGATCGGCATCGGGCGCATCAACGCGCACGTGATGGAGCTGACGCGCGACCTGCTGGACCGCCTGGCGAGCCTCACCCACAGCGACGGCGCGCCCATGGTGCGCTTCTACGGCCCGTCGGACATGACGGACCGCGGGGGCACCATCGCCTTCAACCTGCTGGACCCCGCGGGCGAGCCCATCGACTTCCGCGCCGTGGAGCAGCGGGCCAACGAGGCGACCCTCTCGCTGCGCACCGGCTTCTTCTGCAATCCCGGCGCGGCGGAGTGCGCCTTCGAGTATCGCGACGAGGACGCCTTCCGCTGCATCAAGACGCTCACCCCGGAAACGTTCAACATCCAGCTGTTCTCGGACTGCATGAGCGACCACCCCGTGGGTGCGGTCCGCGTATCCGTGGGCATCGCCTCCAATCGGGCGGACCTGGACCGGCTGATGGAGGTGCTGGGCAGCTTCCGCGACCAGGGCGTGGAATTCGGCTACGGCGCGGCCTTGCCCGCGCTCGCCACGGTGGACTGAGGCGGAGCGTGCTAAGCGCGGCGCGTCCGAGATCCCGGGCGCGTCCTGAGCCCGAACGAGGGAGCATGGAGGAGCAGAGAAACCGGTCTCTGCTCCTCCGCTTGTTTCTGCGTGATCCCTCGGGTGCTCAGCGTGTCCCCACGGGTGGACAGCGCAACACGAAAGGTCCACTCAGCACCGCGATCGAATGCGTTTTCCGGGGATGTCAGGAAACGCATGACTCGCGCGTTGTACGATCAGATGGCGAGCAGGAACGCAGGATTTCCGTCACGAGTGCAACCGTTTACGTGTGTGATGCGTAACGAACGCTCGTTCGGCATGGAAACTGCCAGTCCGACTGCAGGACGCACCGGACGGCGCGCCACGAACCCCCCGCTTGGAGGCGCTTATTCGCACCTTGGGAGTCGGATTGATTGCCATCGCGGCTATCGTGGCAAGCCTTACGGTCGTCAAGCAGCGCCAGGAAGAGGCGCGCGAGGCCGAAGGAGAGAAGCGGCCGCAGCTTACCCCGGCCCAGCCTCGCCTGGACCTGGACCAGCTTCGCGCGGCGGGAATGTAAGTTTCCGCCCACGGCGAGAACCCATCGTCATCCGAGGCGCGGATGTCCCTTTCGGGGCGTCCGCGCCTCTGCGTTTGGGGCCGAAACCGAACCGTGGCCCGGCGCATGCACAGGGGCTCTCCTCCGCACGCAACGCGGGCCTTCGGGATTACCTGGCCCGCGAGCGAACCGTGCGGACGGAGCGCCGGAAATCGCCGGTACAATCATCTAACTCCATTTGACACAACAAGTTGCATCGGATAAATTGACGCGTTGAATGGATGCAGCGTGGACCGACGCGGGGCAGATTTCGCGGCCCGCGATTTCACGTGACAGACAGGAGACACCGCTTGAGCGAGTACGAGAGCCGCCCTGGGCCGCGGGTGAAGGAGCGTGCCCCCCG
>NZ_DATBNB010000186.1 GCF_036554565.1 Longimicrobium sp.
CGCGCCTGGTAGTTGCGCACCCCCTCCCACGTGGTCTGCCCGTCGCGGTGCAGGTCGTCGATGGAGTATACCTCGGGCTCGCTCTTCAGCAGCCAGTTGCGCGGCATCGGTTCACGTCCGTGAGGCAGGTGGATGGCCAGCGCCCCATCTTGGCGCGCGCCAGTGCGCGAGGCAAGCGGATTCGTACCCCGGTCCGCCGATGGAGAACCACCGGGCACTGTACGGACCCGCGCCCGTGCGATACCTTGGTGCGCTTCGTGGCGGAACAGGAGAGGAAATTGTGAATTCCAGCACGACTGACAAGTGGATTTCGCGCCCGCGGTCCAACCCGCGGGCGCGGCTGCGTCTTTTCTGCATTGCGCACGCGGGTGGCGGCGCTTCGGCGTTCCGGGGCTGGGCAGAGGCGCTGCCGCCGGAGGTGGAGGTGTGCCTGGTGCAGCTTCCCGGGCGCGAGAACCGCATCATGGAGAAGCCGTTCGATCGCCTGGACCCGCTTGTCGACGCGCTGGCGGATGCGGTGCGCCCCTGGCTGGATCTGCCCTGGGCCCTCTTCGGCCACAGCAACGGCGCGCTCATCGGCTTCGAGCTGGCCCGGCTGCTCCGGAGGCGCGGGCTTTCCGGGCCGCGCCACCTGTTCGCTAGCGGCCGCCGCGCCCCCGACGTCCCCCCGCAGAGCCGCCTCATCGGCCACCTGCCGGACGACGAGTTCCTGGCGGACCTGGGGGAGCTGGGCGGCATGCCGCGCGAGCTGCTGGAGAACCGCGAGATCATGCAGATGCTCCTGCCCCTTCTGCGGGCGGACGTGGCGCTGCACGAGACGTACGAGTTCGGCGAAGAAGCGCCGCTGGACTGTCCCATCACGGCCTACGGCGGCGTCGCCGACGCGAAAGTCACCCGCGAGAACGTGGAGGCATGGGGCCGCCACACCAGTGGTCCGTTCGTGATCCGCATGTTCCCCGGCGGGCACTTCTTCCACCAGACCGAGCGCGAGGACTTCCTCCGCGTCTTCTCGGCGGACCTGCACGCCGTTCTCGGCGCGCTGTAGTGCGGGCGCACCCCGCGCGGCATCGAGCGGCGTCCAGCGGAATGGAAGGATCGTGGATGGCCTGGTGACGACGCGTACCCGTCAGAACACGACACAGGGCGGCATGAGCGAAGGGATTGGCGAGGCGATCGGCGGCGCGCCGGCCAAGACCGTCAAGTGCGTGGTGTGGGACCTGGACCACACCCTCTGGAACGGCATCCTGCTGGAGGATGAGCGGGTGGAGCTGCGCCCCGGCGTGCTCGGGATCCTGCGCGAGCTCGACGAGCGCGGCATCCTGCAGTCCGTCGCCAGCCGCAACGACCACGACCGCGCGATGGCCCGTCTGGAAGCGCTCGGTATCTCCGAGTACTTCCTGTACCCGCACATCAACTGGAACGCCAAGGGCCAGAACGTCGCCGACATCGCGCGTGCGCTCAACATTGGCCTCGACACGCTGCTGTTCGTGGACGACCAGCCCTTCGAGCGCGAGGAAGTGGCCTTCGCCTGCCCCGCCGTCCGCACCTTCGACGCGGCCGAGCTCGCGGACCTGCTCGACCGGCCCGAGATGAACCCCGAGTTCATCACCGACGACAGCCGCAACCGCCGGCGCATGTACATGGCCGACATTTCCCGCAACCGTGCGGAAGAAACGTTCGCCGGCCCGTCCGAGGAATTCCTGCGTTCGCTGGACATGCGGTTCACCCTCTCGCCCTGCAGCGAAGACGACCTGCAGCGCGCCGAGGAGCTCACCGTGCGCACCAACCAGCTGAACACCACGGGCTACACCTACGGCTACGACGAGCTGAACGCCTTTCGCGCCTCGCACGGGCACCTGCTGCTGGTGGCGGGCTTGGAGGACCGCTACGGCACCTACGGCAAGATCGGCTTGGCGCTGGTGGAGAAGGGAGGCCGCTTCTGGACGCTGAAGCTGCTGCTGATGTCGTGCCGCGTGATGTCGCGCGGGGTAGGCACCATCATGATCAGCCACGTGATGGCCCAAGCCAAGGCCGCCGGCGTGCGCCTTCGCGCCGAGTTCAAGCCCAACGGCCGCAACCGGATGATGGAAGTCACCTATCGCTTCGGCGGCTTTCGCGAGGTGGCGCGCGAAGGCGACCTCATCACCTTCGAGCACGACCTGTCCGCCATTCCTCCATTTCCCGACTACGTGCGCGTCGACATCACCCGCTGATCCCGCAACCGGGGTCGCAGGTGCGGTTCGAAATGGGAAGCCTCGCGTAGTTTGCGAGGCTTCTCGCGTTCGTTCCCGCGGCTTCAGCCGCTTTGGGCAGCGGATTGGGCCGCTCGTTGTTGCCGCCGCGCGGCGGCCCGCGCTACCTTCGCCTGACGGCGCCCGCCTCCGCATGGGCGTCCATTCCGACGCCCAGATCACCGAACCGCGACCCGATGACGATCGACTACGAAGACTTCCACAAGGTCGAGATGCGGGTGGGGCGTGTGGAGCGCGCCGAACCCTTTCCCGAGGCGCGCAAACCGGCGATCAAGCTGTGGATCGACTTCGGCCCGGAACTGGGGATTCGGAAGTCGAGCGCGCAGATCACCGTGCACTACCTGCCCGAGCAGCTGGTGGGCCGCCGGGTGATCGCCGTGACCAACTTTCCGCCGCGCCAGATCGGCCCCTTCATGTCCGAGGTCCTGGTGCTGGGCGTCCCCGATCCCGACGGAGCCGTCGTCCTGCTCGCCCCAGACCTGGACACCCCGCTCGGCGGTCGCGTGTTCTGATGCACGTTGGTTGTCGCCATCCGCCGCCCCGGCTACCTTGCCGGGGCTGACCCCCACGCGGACATCCCCCTTCCCGAGCCGCCGATGAAACCCATCCCCACCCTGGCCGCGCTCCTCCTGGCCGCGCTCCCGTGCGTGCCGCTGGACGCGCAGGCGCCGCCCGCCGTCCGGCTGGAATACGAAGAAGAAACGCTGCCGAACGGGCTGAAGGTCATCTACTCCGTCGACCGATCGGCGCCGGTCGCCTCCACCGTGCTCTGGTACGACGTGGGCTCCAAGCACGAGGTGCGGGGCCGCACGGGGTTCGCGCACCTGTTCGAGCACCTGATGCTCTTCACCGGCTCGCGAAACGCGCCCGAAGGCCGCCACTTCGGGCTGCTCGAGGCGGTGGGCGCCCGCGCGGGAAGCGACATCAACGGCACCACCAGCTTCGACCGCACCAACTACTTCCAACAGGTGCCCTCGCACGCGCTGGAACTGGCGCTGTGGCTGGAGGCCGACCGCATGGCCACCCTGGACGAGGCGCTGAACGAAGGCAAGCTGGCAAACCAGCGCGAGGTGGTGAAGAACGAACGCCGCCAGGGGATGGACAACCAGCCGTACGGCCGCTGGATCGAACGGATTCTCGTCCACATGTATCCCGAGGAGCATCCGTACCGCCACGTGGTGCTCGGCTCGATGGAAGACCTGGAGAACGCGTCCATCGAGGACGTCCGTAGCTTCTTCCGCACCTACTACGTTCCCAACAACGCCGTCCTGGCGATCGCGGGCGACATCGATGTGCCGCAGGTGCGCCAGATGGTGCACCGCTACTTCGCCGGCATTCCGGGCGGCGCCGAGCCGCCCCCCGTGCGCCGCGTTCCGCTCCCTCCCCGCCTCGGCGCGTCGCCGCGCGAGGTAATTCCCGACGCCAACGCGCCCGCGCCGGCGGTCTACGTGGCCTTCCGTGTTCCGCCGGCCCGGGACCCGCGCGCCCCGGCGGTGAACCTGCTGGCGCAGCTGCTGGCGGGCGGGCGCTCGTCGCCGCTCTACACGTCCCTGGTCCGCGACCGCCAGGTGGCCACTCAGGTGTTCTCGTTCAACTTCGAGCTGGTGGAAGACGCCGACATGCTGGTGGTGGGCGCCACCGGAAAGCCCGGCGCCAACGCCGATTCGCTCGAAGCCGCCCTCCTCGCCGAGGTGCACGGCGTGGCGGCTCGCATCGACGCCGCGGGGCTGGAGCGCGCCCGCGCCGCCGCCACCTTCGACCTGGTCAACCAGCTGCAGACGATGGGCGGCTTCGGCG
Organism: Longimicrobium sp.; assembly: GCF_036554565.1. NCBI lineage: Bacteria > Pseudomonadati > Gemmatimonadota > Longimicrobiia > Longimicrobiales > Longimicrobiaceae > Longimicrobium > Longimicrobium sp. Next base: position 4,050 of record NZ_DATBNB010000186.1, read on the forward strand.
GCCGTGGCGACGTCCTGGCGCAGGGCGCGGTGGTGTACGGGGACGCTGGATGGATCAACCGCTACCTCCCGGCCCTCAGCGCCGTGTCGGTGAACGACGTGTCGTCGCTGGCCCGCGAGTTCCTGGCCCCCGACAACCGCGCCGTCCTCGTCTTCGTCCCCGCCCCGCGCCCAGGAGCCCCCCAATGAGCCGGACGACCCTGCTTCGGCTGCTCGCGGCCGCCCCGCTGGCAGCCGCCACCGCGTGCACGCCCCCCGCGGAGCCCGCGCCGGTCCCTGCGCCAGTGGAGACCGCTCCCGCGCCCCCGGCGCTGCAGATCGTAGCGCAGCCGCCCGCCCTGGGCGCTCCCCGCCCGTACACGCTGCCTCCGATCGAGGAGTTCCGGCTGGAGAACGGCCTGCGGGTGGTGGTGGTGCGCCAGGCCTCGGTTCCGCTGGTTACCGGCCGGCTGATCCTGGAAGCCGGCGCCGAGCACGAGCCGGCCGAGCGCAACGGCCTGGCCGTACTCACCGCCAACCTGCTTCCCGAGGGAACTGCCGCCCTCCCCGGTCCCGAGCTGGCCGAGCGGATGGAACGGCTCGGTGCGCAGTTCCAGACAGGGGCGGGGCAGAACTCGACCTTCGCCGTCGTCACGGCGCTCAAGCCCGCCTTCGCCGAAGCGCTGGGCTTGGCCGCGCAGGCCGTCACAGCGCCCGCCTTTCCCGCGCGCGACTTCGAACGGGTGAAGCAGCAGGCCATCACGGCCCACGTGCAGAGCCAGTCCACCGTCGAAGGCCTCGCGGCCGAGGCCTTCGCCCGCGCCGTCTTCGCCGCCCAGGCCCCCTACTCGCGCCTTCCCGGCGGCACCGCGTCCACGCTGGCGCAGGTGACGCGCGACGACGTGGTGCGGTGGCATCGCACGATGTACGTGCCCGCTGGGGCTACGCTGCTCCTGGTGGGCGACGTGGCCGCTGACGAGGCGCGACAGATCGCGCGGCAGGCGTTCGGAAGCTGGCGTGGGGCGGCGCCTCGGCTCGCGCGCAAGCCCAACCCGGCGCGCCCGGCGCAGCGCACGCGGGTGATCCTGGTCGATCGCCCCGGCTCCGTGCAGTCCCACATCCGCGTGGGCCAGGCCGCGCCCGGCGCCGAAGACCCCGACGTCATCCGCCTGACCGCGCTCACGCAGGTGCTGGGCGGCGCCTTCAACGCACGCATCAACCAGAACCTTCGCGAGCGGCACGGGTGGACGTACGGCGCGTTTGCGAACTTCAACCCGGCGCGCGGCGCAGGAACGCTGTTCATCAACTCGTCCGTGCGCACCAACGCCACCGACTCGGCTCTGGTCGAGTCCGTCCGCGAGTACCGCCGCATCGTAGAGGAGCCCGTGCCGGCGGAGGAGCTTACAGGAGCTACGGGCAACCTGGTGGGCAGCTTTCCCGCCTCCGTGCAAACCGTGCAGGGGCTCGCTCAGCGGATGCAGAACCTGCTCGTGTGGGGGCTGCCGATGGACTACTACGCCACCTACCGCGAGCAGCTGGCCGCCGTGGCGCCGGGCGACGTGGCGCGAGTGGGCGGGGCGCGCCTCACCCCCGGCGCCGCCACCATCGTCGTGGCGGGCGACCTGGCGCAGATCGAGGCGCCCATCCGCGCTCTCAACCTGGGCGACGTGGAAGTGTGGTCACCCGCGGGCGAGCGCGTCCGCTGAACGAAGACCCCGGTCCGCGCCAGGAAGCGCGGACCGGGTTCTTATTTCCTGCGATGCGTGACGCTCAGGCGCTGGTCAGCCGCTCTCCCTCCAGGTGCCGGATCGCCGCCCGTACCGCCTCAGGAACCGGCACCTTGGCGCCCGCCGCGTAGTCGTACGATACCAGCAACGCCCCGCCCGAAGCCGCCACGTCGTTCATCGCACGGCTGACCACGCGGTACTCGTGCGCAAAGCGGTCCTCGCCCAACGCCGTGGTCCGTGCCCCCACGACCAGCGTGTCGGGATACGTCACTGGGCGGCGGAATCGCGCCTGGGCGGACGCCAGGATCGGCCCCGTCTGCACCGCATCGGTCAGCTCGCGGAAGCCGATCAGGTCCAGGTAGCGGATGCGGGCGCTCTCGAAGTAGGTAAAGAAGACCGCGTGGTTTACGTGGCGAAAGTAATCCATCTCTGCCCATGCCACGGGAATCTCCACGACCACGGGAAACTCCGCCCGGAGCTGCGCCTCTGCATCCTCAGACGGGGAAGGGGACTGTGGATGGGAATCGGACGACGCGGTCTCGGTCATGACGGCAACGATTGGAGGGAGGCCGCCGCGCCGAGCCCGGCGGCCCGTCCGGTGGCCCATGCCCAGAAGAAGTTGTAGCCGCCGATCGGCCCGAAGCAGTCCAGGATTTCGCCGCACAGGAACAGCCCCGGTGCCACGCGGCTCTCCATCGTCCGCGGGTCCACCTCCGAAAGGGGCACGCCCCCGCCGGTCACCTCGGCCTTCTTGTAGCCCTCGTCGCCCGTCCAGGGCAGGGGATAGCGCGCCAGCACCTCCACCAGCCGCGCCCTTTCTTCCCGCCGCAGCTGCGACCGCGTGCGCTCCGGGTCCACACCGGCCTCGTCCAGCAGTCGGTCGGCAAGGCGCTGCGGCAGATGGCGCCTGACCAACGAGCCCACCGCGCCCGGGCCGCGCTCCAGCAGCACCGCTTCCCACGCGGTCGCATCGAGCTCCGTCCAGCGCGCGTAGATCGGCTGCCGGCGCGCCGGGTCGTGCGCCGAGCGCACGGCAAGATGCGACACGTTCAGCACAGACGGACCGCTATAGCCGCGGTGGGTGAACAGGAAGCCCCCGCGGGCCCGCAGGCTGCCCTTCTGCAGCGGCGCGTCCAGCTCCACCTCCAGCGACACGCCAGCAAGGTCGGCGTGCACGGGAGGCTGTGCGGTCAGCGGCGTCAGGGCGGCGTACGTGTCGTGTAGCGTGTGGCCGAGCTGCCGCACGATGCGCAGTCCGGTGCCGTCGCTCCCGGTTGCCGGCACCGACAGCCCGCCGGTGGCGATGACGACGGCCCCCGCGGCAATCTCGCGCCCGCCCTCCAGCAGCACCGTCCAGGGCTCACCCCCCACCGGGGGACGCAGCCCCGCGACGGAACTGCCGAACACCGTTTCCGTGCCCCGCCGCCGCGCCACGTCCAGCAGCCCGTCGCGAACGTCGCGCGCCCGGTTGCTGGCGGGGAACAGCTTCCCTGAGTCCTCCTCCAGCACCAGCCGGATCCCCACCTCGTCCTCGAAGAAGCGGCGCTGGTCCGCCAGCGGCCACGAGAGGAGCATCTTCTTGAGCGTGTTGCGCGACGACTCGCTGAAGTACTGTCCCGCGTCCACCCCCGACGGCAGCACGTTGCACCGCCCGCCGCCGCTGATCAGGATCTTCCTCCCGCCATCGCGCGTGCGCTCCACCAGCAGCGTGCGCCGTCCCTGCGCCGCCGCGAAGATCGCCGCCATCGTTCCCGCGGCCCCCGCGCCCACCACCACCACCGGCAGATCCGTCACGCTTTCCTCTCGATGTCCGCTCTTTGCTCGCCAGCCGTTACAATAGCCGACACGCCCGCGCCGGGCGAGAAGTGCGCCGCGGATACGCTCTACACGGGGATGTGGAACGAGCCTCTTGACCGCCTGCGGGCAGAGCACTATACTTGGCGCCCCTCCACCACGCCCGGCAGCAGCGGTCGTTCAATCAGGGGTTGACGGGGGTTGGAGAGGCTGATATGTTGTAGGGCTGTCGCCGGAAACGGCGGCGGGCCGGCCAAGAGAGGGGAATTCGGAAAAACCTCCCTTGACCAAACGCCGGAAGTCCAGTAGATTGAAGGGGTTGCAGGAAAGCCGGGCGGACGAAAGGCGAGAAAGTCATCGCCGCCCACCCCTTGACCGAAGAGGCCGAGGGTGGTAGATTGAAGGACTGAACGCGGCGGCCGGGTGAAGCTGGCCGGGTGCGAATTGAAGGAAGCGGGCCAGCGGCTCGCGCGATGTTTTGAAAACCTGGGTCTTGGGAGTGCTTTTGTAACGAGCGCCCCGTGGTGGAGGTAAGCCGAGGGCAACACGTCCCTTGCGCTCCACGCAAAGAACACGGGACAAGAACGTGAAATTCCGAACGGAAGCAAAGACTTGAAGAAGTCTAGTGTTTCGTTCAAGAAGAGCTGTTTGAATTCTCATGGAGAGTTTGATCCTGGCTCAGGACGAACGCTGGCGGCGCGCTTAACACAT
>NZ_DATBNB010000187.1 GCF_036554565.1 Longimicrobium sp.
TGGACGCCGAGCTCAAGATCTTCATCACGGGCGGAACCCACATCGCCAAGCGCTTCAACAAGAAGCTGAGCATCTACGAGCTGCAGACCGTGCTCGCCACTTACGTTCTCCGGTAGCGGCAAGCGATGAAGCCCACCCTCCCCCGCCCGGCGCTGGTGCTGGTGGGCTGGGACGGCGGCCACGCGATCTGCGTTTTCGGCCCCGTCCCCGGCGGATGGGGACGGCGGATGTCACGCAGTGGAGGGATCGTGCGTTTACGGGATGGAACCGCCCACGATCTCCCGATGATTCCGAGGACCTGATCATGAACCGCAAGCTCGCCGTCTACGCCGCACTTCTCGCCCTGCCGCTCGCCGCCTGCGAAGAGCCGGACGGCGGCCCCTCGTACCTGCGCGCGTCGCTGAGCGGCGCCGTCGCCGAAGAGTACAATGGGAGCGCCGAGTGGCACGTGGGCAGCCCCGGCCCGGACCAGCAGATGTTCCAGATGGTTTCGCAGGGGATGGCCACGGACAGCAAGGACGACCAGTTCGCATTGACGTGGTGGGACGGCGGCCGTATGACCGAGGGGCGCTACCCCGTCGCCCTGGTGGACCTGGGCGACCACCATGACGCCCGCTTCATCGACGGGCTCACCATCCAGTACTTCCGCGAGGTGAACGGGCAGAGGGAGCAGTTCGTCGCCGACGGCGGCTTCGTGGAGATTACACGCTCCGATGAAAACGAAGTCTCGGGCACGTTCACCATCACCGCCTTCCGCTACTGCATGATGCGGGAGCGCACCGACTACGAGGCGCCGGAGTGCGCCCAGCGTTGGCAGGACGTCAAGAACACGCCCCGCATCACCGTCACCGGCACGTTCGTGTCGACGAAGTTCAATCCGGGGCCGGTCAGGATGGACTAATCCGGGCCGCGGGCCCCCTGGCCTGAACGAACGAATGGGCGCCGCGGAGAGATTTCTCCGCGGTGCCCATTGCCGTCAGCCCTGGCCCCCCAACTCCTCCCGCTTCAGCAGCATGTCTTTGAAGCCGTCGGGGCTGGTGCCGGGCGGCAGCCAGGTAATTTCGCCGAAGCCGTTCTCGGGAGTGATGATGGACTCCTCCTCGGGAATGGCGCCGCCGCGAACCTGGTCGATGCCGCCGTTGGTCCAGGTCTGTCCGTCGAGCTTCTGGTTTCGCCGGTTGATGGGCTCCACACAGAACAAGCGGCCCGACCTGTGGTCTCGGATGAAGTAGCGTCCCGTGCTGCTCATGCGTTCTCCTAGGTGCTGATTGCCGTGTGGTGGACGATGTTCGTCTCCGCCGGCGCGGCACCCCGGAGGGCGGCGCTCAGCCGGGCGCGTTCTGGTTCATGTTGCACCTCGCCGCAACTGCGTGGTCGGCCTTTGCGCCCAGGCGGCGCACGAAAAAAGGAGTCGCGTCCCGGATCGACGTACAGGCACGGGTGATGGTTTTCACCCGGCATCCGCCGTTCAGGGACGCGACTCCCGGCCGCACTTCTACACAGTTCGGGTGATCGCTGTCAGTCGTCCACGCGGCGACCGACGGAGTCACGTGGCACTGTCACAAACCGCGACGCTCGCGGATTCCTCTTCCGAAAGCCGCGGGCGACCGGCCCGTCGCGGCAGTGTAGATTGGGTGCACGTCACAAACCGCCGGCCTGGCGGATTCCTCCCCAGACGTGACCGACCCGGACCCGCAGAGGCCGTGAGCTTCGAGGCGCTCTTCCATCGCATGTACCCGTCGCTCTACCGCTACGCCTACCGGCTGACCGGCGACACCGACGCGGCGGACGACGCCGCGCAGGAATCGTTCGTCCGGCTGCTCGACAACGGAATTCCGCACGACCGGGCGGACAGTTGGCTGTTCACCGTGGTCACCAACCTGGTGCGCCAGCGGGGGAACAAGGTGGCACGGCAGCAGCGGCTGCTCGCCATCTCGCCACCCACCCCCACGGCCCCGGCGCGCCCGGACGAAGCCGCGGAGCGCGCCGACGAGATCGCCCGGGTCCGAGCCGCGCTCGACGGGCTGGGTGAGCGCGACAGGCAGATGCTGCTGATGCGGCAGGAGGGCTTCAGCTACGCCGAGATCGCCCGGGCCGTGGACGTGGCGCCGGGCTCGGTCGGAACGCTGCTGGTGCGGGCGCTGGAGGAGTTCGCGAAAACCTATGGGACCAGGGAGGGCGGTGATGATGCACGCGGCTGAGGGGACACTCCTGGAAATGCTCGACGGGCGCCTGCCGCGGCTGCATTACGCCCAGCTGCAGGCGCACGTGGCGGAATGTGCCAGTTGCGCGGCGGAACTGGACCGGCTGCGGCGCCTTTCCGTCACCTTCCACGGCGCCATGGCCGTCCTGGACCCGCCCGCCCCCACCCGCGCCGCGTACGCCGCCGTTCGCAGCCGCCGGCGCGGGGGATGGATGACGGACACCCGCCGCACCCTAGCCAGGGCGGCCATGCTCGTCCTAGGCGTGGTGGGCGTGGCCTCGGCCACGCTGCCGGGCTCGCC
>NZ_DATBNB010000188.1 GCF_036554565.1 Longimicrobium sp.
GCTGCCGGCGCGTTCGCACGCCGCGCCCAGGTGGGCCGTGACCACCACGAAGTCGGCCCCGGCCGCGCGCGCCTCGCGTGCGGCCGCGTCCACGGCCTGCGCCTCGGGGCCGAACTCCAGCCCCGCCGTGCGCCCCGCCAGCACGATCTCGGGGGTGGTCTGCAGCGCCACGCCGATGACGGCCGTGCGCACGCCGCCGCGCTCTACCATCACCCAGGGCCGCACCCAGGCCGGGTGCCGGCGCGTGCCGGCGACGAACACGTTGGCGGCCAGCCAGGGAAAGCGGCTGTCGCGCACCCGGGCCGCCAGGGTGTCCTGCCCCCAGTCGAACTCGTGGTTGCCGATGGCCGCCGCGTCGTATCCCGCCGCGTTGTGCGCGTCGATGGTGGCCCGCCCCCAGCTGAGGTTGCTGATGGCCGTGCCCTGCATGTCGTCGCCCGCGGAAACGATTACCGTGGGCCCTTCGAAGCGTGCGGCGACGCTGTCGAAGTGCGCCGCCAGCACCGCCGACCCGCCCGCCGCGCGCTGCGACACCGCCTGGGGGAGCAGCCGGCCGTGGAAGTCGTTGGTGTGTACGATCCGCACCCGCTTGGCCGCTTCCGGCGCGGGCGCGGCGGCGGGAGGCGCGGGCGAGCACGCGGCGGCGGCCAGGACCAGCCATGCGGCACGAGCCGTGGCGTGGGGAAGCGAGATCATCATTGCGAGCGGTGTCGGGAAGGGCGGCTGGTTCGTTTCCTGTCCGGGGATGCAATCGGTACGCCCGATGGCGCGTGGCTGGCGGGACCCTGGGAACCTCCCGCTGGGCGGCCCGAACCCGAACACGAAAGTCCTTGCGCGATGGCAGCCCGCGCGGCCATCATGAAGGGAGGGTGCAGGCTTGGAGCGACAATCCATTGGAGGCGTTGATGAGCGAAGCAGACGGCGGCAGCACCGGCCAGACCAACCCCGATTATGTGCAGGTCGATCCCCCCTCGCCCTCGCGCATGGAGGTCTCGGTAGCCGGGTACACGTCGGCGTTCTACCCGGGGTTCGTCCGCAACGTGACGGTGCAGCGGGAGGGAACATCCGTCGACCTGTACACGCAGTCCGGACCGTTCGTGCTTCCCGCGGGGGCCGAGCTGCCGTGGGACAGCAGCCAGTTCGAGTTTCGCGGCGGCCCCAACGCGCGCGACTTCGGCCTGGTGATCAACGATCCGCTGCACGAGATCGCCAGCATCGAGGTCCGGCTGAAGCCCAAGGGAGCGGCCCTTGCCACGGGTGACGAAGAAACGGTGATCATCAGGGACGTGGTCGTCCTCTGCCCACCGAATTGCGCAGTACTGCCCGGCGGATGACCGCCACGCTCCAGCTGTTGAACGCCGCGCTTACGCTGCTGTTCGGCATCCTGGCGCTGCAGGCGTGGCGTCACCTGGGCGCTGCCCGCTGGCGCAAGCTGGAAGCGGGCTGGCTGGTGACGGGCGCCAGCTTCGTGTTCATCGGCGTGTTCGGGGCCGTGCAGACGCTGGCGGCCACGGCGGCCCTTCAGGCGGGCCCCGACTCGCCGTTGTACCGCACGTACCTCGACTGGAGCCCCGCCGGAAACATCGGGCGGGAGGCGGGGATGGCCGCGTACGGCCTGATGCTGGTCGCCCTGCTCGCCGCGCGCCCGGAGCGGGTGCGCCAGGTGTCTCTCGGCGCGCTGTGGGTGATCGGCGGAACCGTGGTGGGCGGAACGACGGCCGCGGCCCTCTACGGCACCATCGACAACCACGCGCAGATGACGGCCCTGGCGGTGCTTGCCACGGCTGCCGTTCTGTCGATGCTGCTCGCCCTGCTGGTGGGCGTGATGAACGACGGGATGGACCTGGTGCTATGGTTGGCCGTGGCCGCGCATGCCGTAAAGGAAACCCTGGTGGTAAGCCTGATGGCCAGCCTGGCGTTGCTGGAAAGCGCCCGCGCCCTGGATGCCGCCCTGATCTTCTGCTGGATCAACGTCGCGGTGGCCTTGATCGCTTCGGTTCTGGCCCAGATTCGCCTGCGCCGCGCCATCGAGAACCGGCACGTTCCGGCGCTCTTCGAACGGCTGCACGCCCTGCGCCGCCCCGCGGAAAGCTGAGGCGCCACAGGGGGGCGGACGAATGCGAACGCACTTGCCCGCCCGCCCGTTAGAGTGCACTTTGTAGATCGTCTGCAGTTCCCCTCCCCGCCGTAAAATCCGTTTCCGGAGGCAAAAGATGGAAGACCACACGACCGTTTCCACCGACAACTACGACGTCAGCTTTCATCCCGCGTTCGCCAGCTCGTGCGTCATCGAGCCCGTGGGCGGCACGGCCGAAACGCTGTACCGGCAGGACAGGAGCAAGCCCGTGGACTGCCGGGGCAAGGGGCATCCCAAGAAGCACACCATCAAGCTGAAGGGCAAGAACAACGGCCGCGACGTCACCATCACCATCGACGATCCCAACCACAACATCGCCAGCCTCCAGATCCGGCTGTATCACGAAGACCGCGTTCCCGGCGAGGATGGCGAGTACAGCGACGTCTTTACCGTGGAGAACAACGCGAACACCTGCCCGCCGAACTGCGTCGACGGCGACCCGGGCTGATCCATGTTGACGCTCGCTGCCCAAGGTGCCATTTCGGTCTGCCTTCTCCTGTTCGGCCTCATCGCTCTTCGTATCGCGACGGGAGCCGCGGCACACCAGCCGGTTTACCGTCATGGCTGGGCGCTGACGGGCGCCGCGTTTCTCGTCCAGGCCGTAAATAAATCATTTCACGACGCGTTCGCGATTGCGGCGTACCTCGGTGGGCCCACGTCAGGCACGTGGGCGCACTACCTGGAGTGGAACGCAGCGCTGAACCACAGCCGTACGTTCCTTCTCACCGCCTTCTGCCTCCTGCTGGCGTATTCGTTCACCCGGGCGCGGCCGGGTGATGCGCCTGTGCCCGCCAGGGCCTGGCTGCCGATTTTCGTGCTGGCGATGGTCCTGGGCGCCATCGCGGGCATCCAGGAGGATGTGTTCACCCCGCTTCGGCACTATACGTCGGTGGCGATCTGGGATGTCATGGAGCTGTTGGCCATGCTGCTCGTGTTGTTCCTGGGCATGAGTTCCGGGCGGATGGAGCGGGGCCTGTGGGCGTGCCTGGGCGTGAACGCATTCATTCTTGCGCTGAGCGTGCTCTGGTTTGCCGCACTGTCGCGAGTTGGTGTCGGAAGCGAGTGGGCCCCCCGCCCGTACCAGATCCAGCTGACCAAGGCTGCGCTGTACGCAGCAATGATCGTCATTGCGTTCCGGCAGCTGCGCCGCGTTACGCGCGGCGAGCGCCTGAAAGGGCTGATCGAGGTGACCCGCAGCCCCATGATGCCGTCGCTGCACGGTTGAGCGGCGGCGGCACTACCGGACGGAACGGGGCCCCTCGGAAGGGGCCCCGTTCCGTTTTCTGCGCTCCGTGTGCGTCTCACGGGATGGCGCCTTCAGTGCAGGAAATTTTGTTTATGCCCCACCCGCGCGCTGGTGAAAACCCGTACCATATTGTGGACATCAAGGCCGGTGCGCCCAGCCCAAGGCGTGTTAGGTTGCGGTTGGTACCACGATTCACATCTGCAGGAACCTTCATTTTCCTTCGATCTTCCGCACGGTCCCACCGCCTGCAAAAAGGCGGAATCCCCGTCCGTTCCATCCAGCCCAGGGAGCAACGATGAAGCACATCCGGATCGCAGGCGCAGTTGCAGCAGTCGCCGTGCTGGGCGCGGCTTCCATGGCCGTCGCGGGCAACCGTACCGAGGGCACCCGCGAAGGCGTCGCGCCCATCGGCGAGCACGTGCAGGCTAGCAATGCGGGATACCAGGTGCAGGTGCACCCGGCGTTCTCCAGCGGCATCTCCATCAGGAACGCGGCCGGTGAGATCCAACTGTTTCGGCAGCAAGGAACGTTCAACCTTCCCGCAGGCCAAACCACGCCGCCGTCGCAGCACATCGTGCGCCTTCAGGGCGGGGAGTTCGATCGCGACGTGGGAGTCGTGGTGAACGATCCCAAGCACCAGATCGCGCGCATCATCGTCGAACTGTACGGGCCAGACCACCAGCCGGGCCGCAAGAGCGCCGTCGTGGAGACACTCGTGGTCGAAAACTCCCAGAAGACCTGCCCGCCGTACTGCACGTGACGCATCCTGGCCGAAAGACGAAGCGGGCCCCCCCGATGGGGCCCGCTTCGTTTGCGTGGGCTCGGCTGCCTGCTCACTCCACCCGCGGCAAATCGTGCACGGGGGTCACGTGAACCATGGGCGGGCTGCGGTCGCCCTCGGGGCCCACGATGAAGTCGTACAGGTAGCCGGGCCCCTGCAGCGCCGCCACCTCGTCGCGCCCGATGCCCAGCTCGCCCTGTCCGCCCACCACGCGGATGGCGCGCCCGGCCTGCACCTCGCGGGCGGTGAACAACTCGGCCATGTACAGTGCGCCCGGCGATCCCTGCCGGATCAGCGTGGGCGAGGTTTCCTCGATGAACGCCGCTAGACGGTCCATCACCCCGTCCGCCCCGGTGGGCTGGCCGTGCTCGGTCCTCACCAGGGCCGCCACCCGCCGCCCCGCCTCGGTGAACTGGATCAATCCGTACGCCATCCGCTGTCTCCGCTGGTTTCGTGAAAGGGCCCTGCGCGTTGCAACGGTCGGGCCCGGGCCGCGCAGGTGAGTCTGGTAGCGCTCCTGGGGAGTGCGGGAGTGCGGGAATGCGAAGTGCGAAAGTGCGAAAGTGCGAAAGTAGGGAGCGAACACTGCGGCGGGAGAATGCGAGCGAAGGTCTCCCCTTTCCGCATGCACAGCATGCGGGGAGGGGCGGGGGAGGGGCCACCCCGGGGACTGCGCCGGACCAGCCGACCCACCCCGACCTCGCCAGCGGTCCTCGAGCTTGAACATCGCAGCCGCGGGACGGAGCCGAGGCCTCTCGGTCGGTGTCCGCTGCCGCGCCCTGGCTGTTACGCGCCCTCTGTTAGATCCTTCGGCCCGCGTGGGATGTTCTGTGGGCGAGTGTGGGGCGCCTGGGCCTCTGGATGACAGATTGCCCGCGCTGGATACCGAAGCCCAATCGAGTTCTCCCGTCTCCGCACGCAGTTTGTGCGGGACGGGCCGGGTAAGGGGCCTCGTCCGTCAGCTCCCCAGCATGAACTGCGTGGCGGCCAACCGGCCTTCGCGCTCCACGTACATCACCACGCCGGTTCCCGTCAGCTGCCCGAGCATCCGCGCGGCCTCTTCGGCGCTGGAAACGCGCACGCGGTTGATTTGCAGGATCAGGTCGCCCTCCCGCAGCCCCAGCTGCCGAGCCGCGTCGGATAGGCCCACGATCAGCGCGCCCTGCTCGCTCTGCAGCCCGCGCTCGGC
>NZ_DATBNB010000189.1 GCF_036554565.1 Longimicrobium sp.
CCGGCCACCCCGGCCAGGGCCGCGAACATCAGCATCCGCTTCATCGTCATCCTCCCCCTCGTTTGTGTCGTCGGCTCGTGCATCCGGAACGTTGGGCCACACCGCCCCTGTCGGCGTCCCGCGATGGAAGAAATGCTCCACACCGCGCAGACGGTACCGGTCCTGGCGAAAGACGCACCCCCTGTCCATCCAAACTGCACGGCTCGCTGTTCCCCACCCGCTCATGGAGCACCCGATGCTCGCGACCCTCGCAGGCGAGAAGCGTAAGCTGGATGCACGGCCCGACACGCTGGATTTCCGCGACCACATGTTCGTGCCGACCCTCGTGGAAGTTCCCACCGACATGCCTCTCGAGGAGTACCTCAAGGCGCGGGTGCCCGTGCTGAACCAGGGTCGCGAAGGCGCCTGTACGGGGTACGCACTCGCCACGGTAGCTCACTACCTGCTCCGTACCCGCCAGAGGGTCCCGGACACGGGCGACGTCAGCCCGAAGATGCTGTACGACCTGGCCCGACGATACGACGAGTGGCCGGGCGAGGAGTACGAAGGCTCCAGCGCGCGCGGGGCCATGAAGGCCTGGCAGCGGCACGGCGTGTGTGGCGCCCCCCTGTGGCCCGACTCGCCGGAGTGCTGGGGAGACGCCGCGACGCGGCCCCTGGGCGCCTACTCGCGAGTCAACCACCGGGACCTTGTCGCCATGCACAGCGCCATCGCCGAAGCGCGGATCCTGTATGCGACGGCACTGGTGCACGAAGGCTGGAAGCACGTGGACGCAGAGGGGACGATCCCCTTCAGCGGCGACGAGGCCGTGCTCGGCGGGCACGCCTTCGCCATCGTGGCATACGACGCCGACGGCTTCTGGATTCAGAACTCCTGGGGCGAGAAGTGGGGCAAACAGGGCTTCGGGCACGTCAGCTACGACGACTGGCTGCAGAACGGCACCGACGTCTGGGTGGCGCGGCTGGGCGCGCCCGTTCGGCTGGGGATGGCGCGTTCCACTTCGCCCGCGTTTTCCGACGCGTCGCAGGCGTCGCGCGCCTACGTGTACGACGACCTGCGCCCGCACGTGGTTTCGCTGGGGAACGACGGCAGGCTCCGCCCCGGCGGCATGTACGGGACCACCGAAGCCGAGGTGGCGCGCATCGTGAGCCACGACATTCCGCGGATCACGCGGAAATGGGCGAAAAAGCGGGTGATGCTGTACGCGCACGGCGGACTGGTGCCCGAGGAATCCGCCCTGCAGCGGATCGCGGACTACCGCTCGCGCTTCCTGGAGGCCGAAGTGTACCCGCTGGCGTTCATCTGGCGCACCGATTTCTGGAGCACGCTCAAGAACATCCTGCAGGACGCGTTCAGCCGCCGCCGTGCCGAGGGCTTCATCGGCGATGCGCAGGACTTCATGCTCGACCGCCTGGACGACGCCATGGAACCGCTGGCCCGCACCCTTTCGGGGCTGGCCCAGTGGAAGGAGATGAAGGAGAACGCGCGGCTGGCGACCGAGTCGCCCAAGGGCGGCGCCGCGTTCCTGGTGGATGAACTCCTGAAGCTGGAGGACGTGGAGATCCACATCGTGGCACACAGCGCGGGCGCGGTGCTGATGGGGCCGGTGGTGCGCAAGCTGGCGGGCGCCCGGCGCGCCGTGGAAACGTGCACGCTGTGGGCACCGGCGTGCACCACCCGGTTCTTCGAGAAGTTCTACAATCCGCTCGCGAAGGACGGCAGCATTCGGCAGTTCGCCGTCTACACGCTCACCGACAAGGCCGAGCAGGACGACCACTGCGCTCGCATCTACAACAAGTCGCTGCTGTACCTGGTTTCGCACGCGTTCGAAGAGCGGGTTCGGATTCCGGTGCTCGCGCCCGGCGGCGAACCGCTGCTTGGGATGGAAAAGCACCTGCGGAAGAACGCCCACTTCAAGGCCCTGCTCGACGCGGGCCGGGCAGAGTGGGTGCGCGCCCCGAACGGCCTGGGCAGCGGCCCCGCCGCCTCCGGGGCCAAGTCGCACGGCGGCTTCGACGACGACCAGGCGACCGTCTCCGGCACGCTGGCGCGGATCGTCGGCGGCGAGGCGTTGGACGGAGCCCTGCTGAACCAGCCGGAGTTCCGGTTCCGCCCCTCGGCGTCCAGGCACCGCGACATGCGCCGCACGTTGACTCACGCGAGCTGATCTCCGGGTCCGGGGGGCGCCGCCCCGGACCCGCGCTCGTTTGACACCCCCGCGCCCGGCGTCTACCTTGGCGCGCCGATCCGCCGAAGGTCCGTACCCGCAACGACATCGCCGTGCTGCTGGGAGCCCACGTCTCCACCGCGGGCGGGTGCCGCAACGCCCCCGCCCGCGCCGCCGACATCGGCGCCTCCGCCATCCAGGTGTTCACCAAGCAGCCCAACCGCTGGGCCGAGGTGCAGCTGGTGGACGACGAGTGCCAGGCGTTCCGCACCGGGCTCATCGAGCACGGCGTCGCCTTCGCCAATGCGCACGACAGCTACCTGATCAACCTGGCGACGGCGGACCCCATCCTGCGCGAACGCTCGTACGCGGCCTTCGTCGGCGAGCTGCGGCGCGCCAGCCAGCTGGGGCTGGACGCCCTCGTCTCCCACCCCGGAAACGCCACGGACGGCGACCTGCCCCGTGGCCTGGCGCAGAACGCGGAGCTGGTGGCGCAGGCGCTGGAGGAGGTGGGCGGTTCGGTGATGGTGCTGCTGGAGACCACCGCGGGGGCCGGCAAGGTGATCGGCTCGCGGTTCGAGGAGCTTTCGGAGATGATCGAGCGCGTGCCTCCCGGGTTGAGGGATCGCGTCGGCGTGTGCGTGGACACCTGTCACATCTTCGCCGCCGGGTACGACCTGCGCGACGATTACTTCGGGGTGATGGAGCGGCTGGCGGACGTGATCGGGATGCATCGCGTGCGGCTGTTCCACCTGAACGATTCCATGACGGCGTTCGGCAGCCGGCGCGACCGCCACGCGGCGATCGGCGAGGGATCGCTGGGCGACGAGCCCTTCCGGCACCTGATGAACGACCCGCGCTTCGCCGGGGTGCCCATGGTGCTGGAAACGCCCAAGGAGCACCCGGACGACCCCAAGGACCTGGTGACGCTGGACCGGATGAACCTGGCGCGGCTCCGCTCGTACGTGGCCGGGGCGGAACCCCTGTGATGGCAAGGGGGTAGGCGCACTGTGATGAATCGCGCGACCGGAGCCCTCGCCTGCACGCGGCGCATTGCGCTGCTGATCGGAACGCTGCTGCACCTGCTGGGTGTGGCGGCGCTTCCGGCGCTGCACGCGTGGGGGAGCGGGCTGGACATGGCGCCCGCCTCCACGGCCGGCCACGCCACGCTCGCCCAGCTCCCGGACGCGCAGCCCGACGGGCTTCCGCCGCACGACGAGCTTCACTGCGTGGTCTGCCACGCGCACGGCTCCGTCGCGCTGCCGGTGGACGCGCCACGGATCGGCGACGAGCACGCCGCCGTCACGGAG
>NZ_DATBNB010000190.1 GCF_036554565.1 Longimicrobium sp.
AGCGCCGCGGCCAGGGCCAGGGCGGCGCGCAGGCGGCGGGCGCTCACTGGCCCTCCGGCGCGGTGGCCACGAGCTGTTCCACCTGTGCCCGGCGCGGGTCGTCCCGGGGGGCGCGGGCCAGGTACTCGCGGCAGGCCCGCAGCGTTCCCTTGTCGTCACCCTGCAGCTGCTTCACCATTCCCAGCACCAGCCAGCCGTCCGCGTGGTGGGGCGCCAGCGTCGTGGCCGCCTCCAGCTGCGTGGCGGCCTCGTCCAGCCTGCGCAGGCGCGACAGCAGGGTGCCGTACAGAATGCGCAGCGTGGCGTCGTCCGGGGCCGTTTCGGCCGCCAGCCGCATCTCGCCCTCGGCGGTGGCGGTGTCGCCCGCGGCCAGCGCCAGCAATGCCAGCCGCAGGTGCGCCGGCGCGTACGAGAGGTCTTCTTCCAGCGCGCGGGAATACGCCTCGCGCGCCACGTCGGCCTTGCCCGTGCGCTCGAAGATCAGCCCGCGGCTGTGGTGGATCACCGCCTTGCTCTCGTAGAAGCGCACCAGCTCGCGCTCGTCGCGCTCCACCTGCAGGTTCACCGCCGAGTCCAGGTCCGACAGCGCCCTCTGGTTGTTGCCCACGAGCGCGAACATCCGCGCGCGCTCCTGCAGGATCCACCCGCGGGTTTCGCTGCTGTTGCGGCGGCTGCGCAGCGCCTCGCCAAAGGCCTGCGCCGCCTCGGGAATCTTTCCCTGCGCCGCCATTACACGCGCACGCATGATGGGCGGCAGGTCGGCCATCACCTGGCTGGTATAGTACGAAAGCAGCGTCTGGTCGTCTACCTGGGTGGGGTCGCCGCCCACGATCAGCGCGCCGATCCACATGCGGGTCAGGTCCGGCTCGAAGCGCCGCTGGACGAAGGGATCGCTGCGCAGCGCGCGCAGGTACAACGAGTCGATCTGCCGCGCCTCGGCCGACGAGCGGGCCCGCCCGCTGCTCTGGTACTGGATCATCCGCCGCGGATCGCGCAGCAGCATCGCCGTGTGGCGCCCGTACAGCGCATCGGCCCATCCGGGTCTCAGCTCCACGGCCCAGTAGAAGGCGTCGGCGGCCAGATCCGGGCGGCGGGCCATGCTGCGGACGCCCAGGTCGTAGTAGGCGCGTGCGTCGTTGGTGTCGGCCGCGGCGGGAAGCGGCGGACGGCGCGGCGCGCGCTGGGCATCGGCCGAGGTGGCCAGGAACACGGCGGCGGCGAACAGCGCCAGGTGGCTGCGGAAAAATCGCATCGGAACGCTTTCGGGGAAGTCATTGCGGGAGGGGAGGCGCGCAACGGACGCTGCTCATGCGCACGTAACGACTATATTCATGCGCCCGGCCATCCGCAACCCGCGCGTGCGGGCTCGCCCCAACGTTCGCGTGCGCTCCGCTGTATTCCGGATGAAGTCGCAAACGGTCCGTCCACACGAGAGCAGTGTCCCATGAGCATGTCCGCACGCGTCCTGTTGATTGCCCTGGCGGCCGCCGTGGCCGCCCCCGCCGCCGCGCAGCCCGGCGGCCGGCATCCCGAACGCCCGCGCGCCATGGAAGCGCTTTCCCCCGAGGACGGCCGCGCCTTCGAGGTGCTGCTGCGCCACCGCGAGCAGCTGCGGCTGACTGACGTACAGGTGCGGCGCATCCAGGAGATCGGCCGGGGGCTGGAGGCGCGCAACGCCCCCCTGCGGCGGCGGCTGGCGGAGGAGCGGCAGCGGTGGATGGCCCGGCGCCAGGCGGAGCTGGAGCGGATGGATGCCGAGCAGCGCCGCCACGAGATGCGGCGGATGCGGCAGGAGCGGCGGGTGCCCGAGCCCATGCAGCCGCTGATGCGGGAGATGCGCCAGAACATCGCGGACGCCGTGCGCGATGCCCACGGCGTGCTTTCCGACGAGCAGCGGACCCGGGCGCGGCGGGTGCTGCGCGAAGAGGCGCGCGCGCGCCACGAACAGATGCGGGCGCGCCACCCGGAGATGCGCCGCCGCCCCCTCCGCGAGGGGCGGCCTCCCCGCCCGCGCGGGGAAGCCGCCCCCCGGCCGCCGTGAACCCGGCGCTCGCGGCCGTGCCGCTTGCGCCGGCGCAGGCCGGCGCGGCATCCTCCGCCCCGGTGGCGGAGGACGAGTCCGCGCTGGTGGAGCGGGTGCGCCAGGGCGACGCGGCCGCCTTCGACACGCTGGTCACCCGGTACATGCGCCGCGCGTTCGCGGTGGCGTACCGGCTGCTGGGCAACCGCGAAGATGCGGAAGACCTGGTGCAGGAAACCTTCATGGCCGTGCTGCAGAAGATCGACGCTTTTCACCCCGGCCGCGCCTTTTCGCCCTGGTTCTTTCGCATCCTGGTGAACCGGGGCCTGAACGCGCGCAAGGCCCGTGCGGTGCGGACCACGGAGGAGATCCCCGACGGCACCGCCGCGGGCGGATGCTCGCCCGAGCGCAGCGCCGAGCGCGCGGAGCTTCGGGGGCGCCTCATCGCCGCGATGGCGCGGCTTCCCGAGCGGCAGCGGGTGATCGTGGAACTGTTCGAACTGGAAGGGTTCGCCGGCCCCGAGATCGCGGAAATCCTGGAGATTTCCGACGGCACCGTGCGCTGGCACCTTCACGAGGCACGCCAGGCGCTGCGGCGGGAACTGGCCGCCTACGACCGCAAGGAGGAGGGATGATGGACGAACTTTCGCGCGACCCCGCGCTGGCCGCCGCGCTCCACGACGCCGCGGTAGCATCCGCGCCCGAGGTGGACTGGGATGCCCTGCGCGCGCGCATTTCGGCGGATGCCCGAATGCCGCTGGCCCGCCGCCGGCAGTCGCGGCGCACGGCCGTTCGCCTGCGCGCCCTGCTTCCCCTGGCCGCCGCCGCGGGGGTTGCCGGCCTGGCCCTGGCTACCATCCCGGACCGGAGCCCGCCCGGCGTCACCCCGCAGGAGCGCACCGAAATCCAGGCGGCGCTTCGCGAGTCGCTCCCTGACCAGGTGGCCCTGCTGATCTCGGGCGACGCCGCCGAGGCGGCGCTGCTGGAATCGGCCGAGGAGAACACGGGGGAGAACTAGGAGGCAACCTCCATCCTTCACCCGCCAGAGTGCGAACGGCCACGCGGACGGCCGGCATGGTCGACAGGGCAAGGAATGTCCGCAGCAGGTGTCCCGCAGACTACTGCTCCCAAAAACGGGAGCAGCCGAAGCCGCCACAGGTGATGCAAATCCGTGCACCGCAATAGAATGGCGCGATTGTAAAGGTGCTTGACAAGCGGGGCCGTGGGCGGTAATTCCAAGGCGCACGGGGGGCCGCGCGGCACGGGGCCGTGGGCGCCGCGGCTCCACGGCCGCGCATCCTTTGCTACGGCTCCCGCCGCACCGTGCGGCGGGTCTTGTTTTTACTTGGACGGCACCAGATGAACGCAGCCATCTTCATTGACGGCGGATACTTCGACCGCGTGTCCCGCGACTGCGGATCGCCGCGGATCGATTTCGGCAAGCTGTCTTCGGAACTCGCGCGGCCGCACGAACTGCTTCGCACCTACTACTACCACTGCCTGCCGTACATGGGCCCCAACCCCTCGGAAGAGGACCAGGCCCGGTACGACAACAAGCAGCGCTTCTTCAACGCGCTCACGCGGCTCAACCGCTTCGAGGTGCGCGAGGGCAAGCTGGAGTACCGCGGAACGGACCGTGAGTCGGAGCGGCCCATCTTCGAGCAGAAGCGGGTAGACATCTACCTGGGCGTTGACCTGGCGATGCTTGCGGTGAAGCAGCGGATCCACCGCGCCATCCTGGTGACGGGCGACAGCGACTTCCTCCCCGCCATCCGCGCCGCCAAGAACGAGGGCGTGCTGGTGCACCTGTTCCACGGCACCGGCCCCCAGCAGCCCCACAAGGACCTGTGGGACGAGGTGGACGAGCGCACCGTCATCACGCCGGACCTGCTTTCGCACTTCCTGCTGTAGCACGAAGGCGAACGACGAACGAAGCCCGCCGCGATCTCGCAGATCGCGGCGGGCTTTCTCGTGGCTGTCCTCCGGGCACACCACAATGCTCGCACATCCCCCCAGGCCTGTCATCCCGAGGCCCAGGCGCGCCGCATTCACGCGGAGCACAGACGACGCGGGCCGAAGGATCCAGCCGCGGGTACCTTTCAGCCCGGGCGCGGCAGCGGTCACCGTAGCCGAGGCCTCGGCTGCCGTGGGGCCCTCACCCGTCCTCGCCTAGGCTCGTC
>NZ_DATBNB010000191.1 GCF_036554565.1 Longimicrobium sp.
CCTTCCACTCCATGGTACCCCGCCGCGTTCCCAGGTACGACTTCACCGCGATCGCCGCCAGCACCATGCTTCCCGCCGGGTGCAGCAGAGCCGAGCGGATGCCGTGGCGAAAGAGCAGTGCCCCGCACGCCCGCACCCCCGCCAGCAGCGCCAGCGGCACCAGGGCGCCGCGCACGCCCAGGACGGCGCCCAGCCAGGGGTAGATGGCCACGAGGCCGAACACCGCCAGGGCCGCCGCGAAGGTCGCGGGCCGTCCCCCCGCCAGCGCGTAGACGTTCTTGCCGAAGCCTTCGAACAGCGCCGCCGGATCGCGGTACATCCGTACCCGCAGCAGCGAATTCGACACCAGGGGAAGCAGGCGGTGCCCGGCCGCCTTCACCTTGCGGCCGAGCGCGACGTCCTCCAGCACGGTGTCCGTCACGGCCGTGTGCCCCCCGGACGCGGCGTACGCGGCGCGGGTGAACGCCAGCCACTGCCCGTTTGCCATCGACAGCGACGGTGCACGCACCCGGGGCACCAGCGCCAGCGGCAGGAGTGCCAGCACGGGCAGCTGCGCCACCAGCGGCACCACGGCGCTTTCCATCCACCCGTCCAGCTGGTGCCGGGGAATGACGGTCGCGGCGCCGGCGCCCGTGGACTGCATGGCCGCGAGGGTCCGGTCCAGCGCGGGGGGCTGGGGAACGACGTCGGCGTCGCAGAACACCAGCACCTCGCCGCTGGCCGCCGCGGCCAGCTGGTGGCACGCCCACGACTTGCCCAGCCACCCCGGCGGGGGCGGACGCCCTGGCAGCAGGCGGAGCCGCGCACCCCGGATCGACGCGTGTTCCTGGACCACGGCGGCCGTGCCATCGTCCGACCCGTCGTCCAGCACCAGGATTTCCAGCTTGGGATAATCCACCCGCAGCAGGGCGGGGAGGAGGGTGCGCAGGTTGCCCTCCTCGTTGCGCGCGGGCACCAGGATGCTCACCACCGGGCGCGAAGACGGATCGCCCGCTGCCTCCAGCCGGCGCGCGGCCACCAGGTTCCACAGGGCGACGATCAGCATGGCCGCGAGCAGGACGGTGGAGGCCAGCGACACCGCCATCATCGGGTTCCCTCCGGCCACGCGTTCCCCGCGTCCTCACCGTGCTCCGCCAGGAATCCGAGCACGGCATCGATCTCCTTTTCCACGCGCCGCTCCAGCTGTTCCGCCTCCACACGCCCCTCCATCCCGCTGCCGACGGAGACGAAGAACGTCGGCGCGACGGTGTTCAGCGGCTCGGCGTGAATGCCGACGGGGAGGACGTGCGCGGAGAGGCGGCGCGCGAAGACCTCCACCCCGCGCCGGAAGCCGAGGGGACGGCGGTGCGAGGGCCAGATGCGCCCCTGGGGAAAGAAGACCACGGTGGATTCCGGCCGTTCGCGGAGCCGCGCGCGCAGGAATGCGAGGGCGCGGGAAACGGAGCCCGCCGACGCGGAGTCCACTCCCACGACGCCCATCATGCGGAACCAGGGGAAGCGCGCCAGCTCCGCGCTGGACATCACCGTGTACATCGGCGCGCCGGGGCGCAGCGTGCGCTGCACCTCGCGCAGCACGAAGCCGTCCCACCAGCTCACGTGGTTGGCGGCCAGCAGCAGCGGCCGGTCCGGCGGCGGTGGCGCGGCGAAGGCGACGCGCACGGCGTGCACGCGCCGTCGCATCCACGGGCGAAAGAACAGCTCGAACGCGGCCACCGCCGGGCGCGAAAAGCGGCTGTTCATCCGCCGGATTCCGCCAAGGCCGCCTCCAGCGCACGCCGCTGCCCCGCCGTGGGATTCCCGTGCCGCAGGACGAAGCGCGTGATGGCGGCGTACAGATCCGGCGGATACTCCCCGCGCGCGGCGGGAAGCAGCCGCGCCAGGGCCGCGAAGTCGTCGCGCACCGATGCGCCACGGCCCAGGACGGCCGGCAGGTAGTAGCAGCTCATCAGCCGCAGGTAGCGCACCTCGGGGTGATTTGGATGCGATTCGACGACGGCGTCCATCACCGCCAGCCCCTCGCGAAGGTGCCGCAGGCGGGCGGGGGGCCAGCT
>NZ_DATBNB010000192.1 GCF_036554565.1 Longimicrobium sp.
CGGCAAACCGGTGGAGCTCACGCCGCGCGAGTTCGCGGTCCTGGAATACCTGCTTCGCAACGCGGGCCGCCCCCTGAGCCGCGCGGCGATGATGGAGCACGTGTGGGGAATCCGATTCGATCCCGGCACCAACATCGTGGACGTGTGCATCAATTCGCTGAGAACCAAGCTGGAAGACCGCGACCGGGGATTGATCCAGACGGTGCGCGGGGTGGGCTACGCCATCAAGCCGCCGGCCGGGGAGCCGGAGTGAACCGCCGCCGCTCGCTCCGGCGCGAGATCGTCGCGGGGTATTCGCTGATCCTGCTGGTGGCGCTCACCCTGTTCGCGGGCGCCACCTACGGCATCCTGCGGCGCTCGCTGAAGAGCGCGGGCACCGAGTCGCTGCGCCAGACCGCCGCCACGGCCGAGCGCTTCATTGCGCCGGGCATCCCCCGCGTGGCCACGCACGAGCAGCGGCTGCCGCCCACGGAGGGCGCGGTAGAGACACTTCGCCGCCGCTCGCGCCTGGTCACGGGCGAGACGGTGGAGATCTACGTGGCCCGCACCGGCGCCGTCGAGCAGCACGCCCTGCGCTCCTTCCTCCTGATCGCCCTGGTGCTGATCCCGGTGACGACGCTGCTGGCCGCGCTGGCGGGGCGAACGGTGAGCGACCGCATCCTGCAGCCCCTCAACCGGCTGGTGACGGCCTCGCGCGAGATCGGCATCGGCGGGCTGGCGCGGCGCGTGGACGAGCCGGAGCGCCCCACCGAGCTGCGCGAGCTGGCCCTGGCCTACAACGGCATGCTCGAGCGCCTTCAGCGCGCTGTAGAGGCCCTGCGCAGCTTCACGGCGGACGCCAGCCACGAGCTGCGCACGCCCCTCACCGCCATCCGCGGCACGGCCGAAGTCGCCCTCGCCCGCCCGCGCACCGCCGAGGAGCTGCGCGACACGCTGGAAGAGGTGGTCGATGAAACGCGCGAGATGCTTCACCTGGTAGAAGACCTGCTGACGCTGGCGCGCGGCGAGCAGGTGGAATCCGGCCCCGACGAGATCGCCGACCTGGCGGAGGTGCTACGCGACGTGCAGGACGTGGGCGAGGCGCTGGCCGCGGCCAAGCCGGTGGAGGTGCGGCTGGACGTCCCCGATACGCTCGCCCTGCGCGGCGACGCGGGTGCGCTCCGGCGCCTGTTCCTGAACCTGGTCTCGAACGCGGTGAAGTTCACGGAAGCAGGCGCCGTGACGATCACCGCGCGCTCGACCGCGGCGGGGGAAGCGGGGGACGGGCGGGACTGGGTGGAGGTGCAGGTCGCGGACACGGGCAGCGGCATCTCTGCCGAGGCGCTGCCCCGCGTGTTCGACCGCTTCTACCGCGAAGACGCGGCCCGCAACCGCAGCGGCGGCACGGGGCTGGGCCTGGCCATCGCCCGCATGGTCGCCGAGCGCCACGGCGGCACGATCGCGGTGCGCAGCGCCCCGGGCGAGGGGAGCGTGTTCACGGTGCGGCTGCCGGCGGGAGCGTGAGGGGAAGTGCGGAAGTGCGGAAGTGCGTGAGTGCGTGAGTGCGTGAGTGCGTGAGTGCATGAGTGCGTGAGTGCGGATGTTCGTGAGTGCGGAACTGCGAAAGTGCGGCAGCATGCACGCCACTCTGTCATCCTGAGGCCAAGCCACGCCGCACCCGCCCGCACGCCGTGCTCCGCGGGCCGAAGGATCTAGCCGCGGACACGTACAAGCCCGGGCGCGGCAGCGGTCACTGATGCGTAGGCCTCGGCCTCGGTCCAGGCAGTTGAAACCGCAGCTGGAACGTCACGAAGTCCTCCTTCGCGGACTGCACGCGAAGCGGAGTGCGCCAAGCCGGCCGAAGTGCAGTTCAGGTCTCCCCCTCCCCTGCGCAGCGGGGGACGGGGGCCGGGGGGAGGGGGCTCCCAAGGCATGCAAGGCACCCTGTCGAACCCCACCCGAATTCCCCCCTCTCCCGGCGCAGTTTGCCGGGGGAGGGGCCGGGGGAGGGGCCCGCCCGAGGCGTGCACCTGCCCCAGTCGAACCCCGATCGAAGTTCCCCCCTCTCCCGCGCCGTTTGCGCGGGAGAGGGGGGAGGGGGAACCTACCCCTCCTTCAGCCGCGCTTCCGCCAGTTCCAGCACGTAGCGCTTTCCGGGAAAGCGGATCAGCCGCAGGGCCTCGTCGTACGTGGCCCAGCGGTAGTCCTCGGCTTCGCGCGAAATGACCACGCGTTCTTCCTGGGTTTCCGCCAGGAAGTACACCACCTTCTTCACGATCAGCGTTCGCGCATCGCCCTTTCCCTGCGTAAAGACGTACCGCTCTTCCTCGCGAAAGCCGCGGAACAGCGAGATCTGGGTTTCCCCGATGCCCGCCTCTTCCCACAGCTCGCGAACCGCGGCCTGTTCTTCCGTTTCCCCGGACTCCACTCCGCCCTTGGGAAACTCCCATATGGGACGCCTGGTGAGCGCCGAACGCATCAGCAGGTAGCGCCGCTCGCTTCCCCCGTTCCGGAAGAGCACGACGCCCGCCGCCGTCTGCGAAATTCTTCTCATCCTCCCCTCCGGCGCGTAGAGGCAGGGACGTATTTGCGTGCAATCTGCTACGGACAAAGCGCGCAGGCAACCGGCATGATGGTTGCCCGCGCCGCCGCCCGACGTCCTTGCCTCCCCAGCCGCGCAAACCCGTGATGGACACGCGCTACCGCTCCGCCCCCGAGCCGCCCGAGAAGCCGAATCCCCGCGCCAGCGCCGAAGACGTGCAGCGCGGGCGCAGGCTGCAGGAGCCGCTGCCCGTCACGGCACCGCTCTGGAAGCGCGTGATCCACGAGTTCATGGCCGACGACATCAGCAACCAGGCCGCCAAGGTGGCCTACTACTTCTTCCTTTCGCTTCCGCCCTCGGCCATGGTCATGTTCGGCCTGACGGGCTTCTTCGGCGGGCAGGAAACGGGCGACTGGATGACGCAGCGGCTGACGACCTCCCTCCCCGCCGAGGCGTCGGGCCTGGTCTCGGGCTTCGTGAACGACGTCGTCCACCGCAACGCGCCCGGCCCGCTCTCCATTGGCCTGCTGCTGGCGCTGTGGGCCGGGAGCAACGTCTTCACCGCGCTCGAAGACACGCTGAACGTGTGCTACGGCGTCGTCGCCCAGCGGTCGTGGATTCGAAAGAAGCTGGTGGCCGTGGGGATGCTGGCCGCCTGCGCCCTGCTGTTCCTGGGCGGAAGCGCCGTGCTGGTGGGCGGCGGCGGGATCGCGCGGTCGCTCGGGCTGGGCGAGGCGGGGCGCACGGTGTGGGCGGTGGCGCAGGTGCCGCTGGGCTTCGCGATGATCACGGCCACCTTCTGGCTGATCTACTACGTCCTTCCGCTCAAGGACCAGTCCGGCTGCAAGAAGACGCTGCTCAAGGCGTCCGCCGTCGCCGCGGTGATCTTCGTGATCGCCTCGCTGGCCTTCCGCCTGTACGTCACCAACTTCGGCTCGTACAGCGCCACCTACGGCCTGCTGGGCACGGTCACCGTCCTGCTGCTGTGGATGTACGTAACCTCGCTCGTCATCCTGCTGGGCGGTGAGATCGCGTCGGAGATGGAGCGCGCGGCGTAGCACGCGCGCTTCTCGGCGGACCTTCGCGGTTTCGCGCGGGACGGTTCGTCGCTACTTTTGTTTGCCATCCAGCTCCATCCGCGGTTCCCTTCCCCGTCCTCCCCGCCCGATGTCCAGCACCCGACCCGTGCTCCGCGCATTCGTCTGCGCTCTCGCAATCGTGACCATCGCGGCCAACCTGCTACCCCTGGTGGAGTTCGCCATGGCGGTGCGGGCAGGCGAGGCGCTGCTGACGCCGGGTGTCATCGGAGTCGTGCTGCTGCTGGTGCTGGCTCCGCTTTCGGCCGCCGGCCTGGCGCTGGTGCTCGCGTGGCGCAGCTGGATGCGCGACGACGCCAGGGTGCTGGCGCTGTTCCTGGGGCTGCTGTCGTACGCGCTGGGCGCGGAAGGGACCTGGTCGGTGCTCAGGAAGTCGGGGCTTCCCGACTGGGCCGTGTCGGTGCTGGATACGGGAATGCCGCTGGCCGCCGTTGCCGGGATGGCGGTGATGATCCGCTTCTCCGGCATCTTCCCGCGCCCCCTCTCCCCCCGTGACATTCGGCCCGGGGTCTCGCGCGCCGGCCGCATCGCCGCGTACGCCCAGCTTTGGGCGATGGACCCCGCCCGGCTGCGGAGCACGGCGGCCTGGTTCTGCGGCCTGGTGGTCGTGGTGCCGCAGGCGCTCTCCATTTCCACGGACCTGCGCGGCGACGAGATCGACCTCGTGGTCTATGCGAAGTACCTGGTGCTCGCCGCATTGCTGGCGACCGTAACGCTGAGCGCCGCGAACCTGCGGACCAACTACCGCCTGGCCGACGCGGCGGGCCGCCGGCAGGTCTTCTGGGTGCTGGAAGGCTTCCTGTTCGCCACGGCCGTCGCGGTGCTTGCCTCCGCGCTGAAGCTGCTGCAGAACGCTACAGGGTACCAGGCCCCGCTGCCGCACTGGTACGCGCTGGCGCTCGTCGGGGCGTTCCTCGGGCTGCTGGCGTGCCTGGCCATCGCCCTGTTCGGCTCCGGCGCGCTGGACCCGTCGCTCGCCCTGCGCCGCACCGCGGTGTCGGGGATGCTGGGACTGCTGGCCGTCGTGCTCTTCGCGGTTTCCGAGCAGGTGATGCAGGAGTGGCTGGGCGCGCGTCTGGGGCTCAGCCCGCGGACGGGCGGCATCGTCACCGGCGTGGCGCTGGGCCTGGCGTTCGAGCCGCTGCGCACCCGCACGTCCGCGTTCGTGGAACGCCAGCTCGCGCGCTTCGGCGCGGAGGCGCCTGCGCCCGCGACGCCGCTCCCGGTGGGTACCGTCCTGGCCTGACCGGATGGCGCCGGCTGCTCCCGCTCCGCGACTCCGCGTGCTGATCCGCTTCGCCGTCCTGGTGCTGGCCGCCTACGCGATCTTCGCCGCGCTGGTCTGGTTCTACGCCGAGCGGTTGATCTTTCAGCCACCCGCCGGCCGGCATCCGCCCTCGTCCGACGTGGTCTCCATCCCGCGTCCCGACGGCGGAACCCTTTCAGCGGTGCACGTCCGCAACCCGGAGGCGCGGTACACCGTGCTCTTCAGCCACGGGAACGCGGAAACCATCTGGCACAACCTGGATTTCTTCCGCGAGATGGCCGCCGCGGGGTTCAGCGTTCTGGCGTACGACTACAGCGGCTACGGCCTGAGCACGGGCCGACCCTCCGAGCGCGCCACGTACGCCGACATCGACGCGGCGTACGACTACCTGACGCGCACCGAACGCGTGCCGGCGGAGCGGATCATCGCGCACGGCCGCTCGCTCGGCGGGGGCGTGGCGGCGGACCTCGCCAGCCGGCAGCCGGTGGCGGCACTGGTGCTGGAAAGCACGTTCACCACCATCCACGGCGCGGTCAGCGACTATCCCCTCGTGCCCTTCGACCGGTTCCGCACCTGGAGCAAGCTGCCGAAGGTGCGCGCGCCCGTGCTGGTGGTCCACGGCACGGAAGACGAAGTCATCGCGTTCGCCCACGGACGGCGCCTGTACCAGCGCGCCCCGTCTCCCAAGCGGCACTACTGGGTGAACGGCGCCGGGCACAACGATCTGTTGTGGGTGGCGGGAGATGAGTACTGGCGCGTGCTCACGGACTTCGCCGCCAGCCTGCCGGCCGAGGGCACCAGTGAAGCGCTCGTTCACGAGCCCGTCAACGAGAGCGAGCTTCGCGCCGGCCCCAGCTGGAATATCGACGATCGGCAGGACTGATTCGAACCCGCCGGGTTCCCGCCCGGCACCATCACCTCATCAGTGGAGAAACCTCATGGCCCGTCGCAGAAGCCCGTTCGTTCCCCTCGTTGCCCTGGCGCTGGTCGCCGCATTCGGCTGGGTGTACTTCGGTCCGCACATGGCGCT
>NZ_DATBNB010000193.1 GCF_036554565.1 Longimicrobium sp.
TGCACGTGTCGCAGTCGCACCCGATCACCGGCACCCCGAAGCTGGTGCCGGTCCCCAGGAACCGCAGCTTCACGGCAGGGGGAGTGCGAAGGTGCGAAAGTGCGGGAGTGCGAGAGTAAAGGCCGAAGCGAGGACGCCCGTGCCGTCTACTTTCGCACTTTCGCACTCAGTACTTTCGCACTTCTTCATATCACCACCACCTGCAGCAGGTTGGTGGTCCCCGCCTTGTGCATCGGCAGGCCGGCGGTCACCACGATGCGGTCGCCAGGCTTCGCCAGGCCGCGCCTGACCGCTTCCTCGCGCCCGCACTCCATCATCTCGGCGTAGGTCGCTTCGCGGGAGCAGACCACCGGGACCACGCCCCACACCAGCGCGAGCTGCTGGTAGGTCTGCGGATTTCCGGTGATGGCCAGGATGGGCACCGGCGGCCGGAACGACGACACCACGCGGGCGGTGGAGCCGCTGCTGGTGAAGGTGAGGATCAGCGGCGCCTTCAGCCGGCGGACCGCTTCGACGGTGGCGCCGGCGATGGCGCGTTCCGTGGGCGTGGTGCCGTCCACCCCCGG
The DNA here is from genome assembly GCF_036554565.1 of Longimicrobium sp. Lineage (NCBI taxonomy): Bacteria > Pseudomonadati > Gemmatimonadota > Longimicrobiia > Longimicrobiales > Longimicrobiaceae > Longimicrobium > Longimicrobium sp. The sequence goes on from NZ_DATBNB010000193.1 coordinate 567, forward strand.
GTCGATGGGGATGTCGTAGTGCGGGCCTGTTTCCAGGATGTGCGAATCCTCGATCTCCTGCGCGATGCGCACCATCGCCTGCACCGCCGCGACGGGAAACTTGCCCGTGGCCGTCTCCGCCGAAAGCATCAGGGCGTCGGTACCGTCGATGATGGCGTTGGCCACGTCCGACGCCTCGGCGCGGGTGGGGCGCGGGTTTTCGATCATCGACTCCAGCATCTGCGTGGCCGTGATCACCGGCCTGCTGGCGCCGTTCGCCATCTGGATCATCCGCTTCTGCGCCAGCGGCACCTGCTCGAAGGGCAGCTCCACGCCCAGGTCGCCGCGCGCCACCATCGCCGCCGCGGACTGCTCCAGGATGGCCGACAGGTTCTCCAGCGCCATCCCTTTTTCCACCTTCACCACCACCAGCGGGCCGCCGGGGGGAATGCGGCTGACCAGGTCCTTCACGTCCTCGGCCGAGCGGACGAACGAAAGGGCCAGGTAGTCCAGCTTCTGCTCCAGCGCGAAGTCCAGGTCGCGGAGGTCCTTTTCCGTCAGCGAGGGGATGCTTACCAGCGTGTTGGGAAGGTTGATCCCCTTGTTGCTGGTGAGCTCGCCGCCGTGGATGACGCGCATGGTCACCCGCGGCGGCTGCACCTCCTCGACGATCAGCTCCATCAGGCCGTCGGCCAGCAGCACCACCTCGCCCACCTCCACGTCGTGCGCCAGCTCGTGGAAGGTGGTGGGGAGCTCGCCCTCCTGGTGCTCGCCCTCAGGGGCAAAGACCACGCGGTCGCCGGTCTTGAGCACGGCGGCCTCGCCCAGCACGCCCACGCGGATCTTGGGGCCCTGCAGGTCGCCCAGGATGGCGATGGGGCGGCCCTTGTCGCGCGAGCACGCGCGGACGTTGGCGATGGTTTCGGCGTGGCGGTCCAGCTCGCCGTGCGAAAAGTTGATCCGGGCTACGTCCATCCCAGCGTCGACGAGCGCCGCGATGCGCTCGGGCGACCACGAGGCGGGGCCCAGCGTGCAAACGATCTTGGTACGTCTTTGCATCGGCGTTCCGTCGGGTTGTGCGCTCCTCCGGCGGCGGGCAAGGACCGGACCGCAGGCCCCCCAGCGCCGGGGTGAGCGGGACAACATGCCGCCGCCGTCCCCGCGCGCAAGGGCAGGGCGGGGAAATCGGTAGGTTTCGTGCCAAATGGGATGGTGAGGATGGGAGATGCAGAACCATGGCGGGGTTCGATAGGCCGGGCGCATGCCCCGGGCGCCCCCCATCCCCAGCCCTTCCCCCGCAAACTGCGCGGGGGAAGGGAGCCAGTGCCGTGCGCATCCAAACTCTATTGCACCCGAGAGGCTGTCATCCTGAGCCCCAAGCGCACCGAACCACCCCGCACGCAGTGCTTCGCGGGGCGAAGGATCTAACATTAGGCACGTAATAGCCCGGGTGCGGCAGCGGTCACCCGTGCAGAGGCCGGGACGTCGGAGCGTTGCGACTTGGGCCGGCGCATGCCGCGGCGGGGGGGGGG
>NZ_DATBNB010000194.1 GCF_036554565.1 Longimicrobium sp.
ACGCGTGTGGTGGCGGATGCGCGGCAGCACGCGCTGGCGGAGCTGGACCGGGTGCGCGCGTCGGGGCTGGCGGAGGCGGGCGACCTGGAGGGTTTCTACGCGCGGACGAGCGCCGTCCTGCGCGAGTTCATGGCCTCCACCGATGCTGCGCTCGGGGTAGACCTGACCAGCCACGAACTGATGGACCGCCTGTCGCGCAACGGCTCGCGGCCGGACGAGCTCGAGCGGCTGGCGGACGTGCTCGCGGATGCCGACCTCGCCAAGTTCGCCCGCCGCCCCCCCACCGCCGACCGTGCGCTGGACGACTGGGGCGCGGCGCGGCGCTGGGTGGAGTCGTTCGGCCACGCCGGCGCGGGGGAGGGTGGCCAATGACGCTCCATCTCGCAAATCCGTGGGCGCTGCTGCTCCTGCTGCTGGTTCCCGCGTGGCTCTGGTGGATCCGCCGACGGCAGCCCACCGCGCTCACCTTCGCCCGTGCCGGGACGCTGGGCGACGCCGCGGAAGGCCGGGGCTCGTTCCTCGGTATCCTGCCGGATGCCATGCGCGCGGGCGCGTTCGCCTGGCTGGTGATCGCGCTCGCGGGGCCGCGGACGGGCGCGACGGTGGTGCAGGACGAAACCGAGGGCATCGCGATCGTAGTGGCGGTGGACGCGTCCGAGTCGATGCTGGCGGAAGACATGCGCCCCCGGAACCGGCTGGGCGCGGCCAAGCAGATCATCGGCCGCTTCATCCAGAGCCGCGAACACGACCGCATCGCGCTGGTGGCGTTCGGGAGCGAGGCCATGACGCGAGTGCCGCTGACCCGCGACTACGCCGAGCTGCTGCAGTCGCTGACGGCCATCCGCGGCGCCGAACTGGGCGTAGGCACGGCGATCGGCGACGCCCTGGCGGCCTCGGCCAACCGGCTGCGGCGCGCGCCCGAGAAGTCGAAGGTGGTGGTGCTGATGAGCGATGGCGTGAACAACAGCGGCGCCGTGGCACCGATCGACGCGGCCCGGGCCGCGAAGGCGCTGGGCATCCGCGTGTACACCATCGGCGTGGGCACCGACACGGCGGGGCGGCGGCAGGCGGCGGAAGGGGGCGAGCGGGTGCGATACGTCCTGCGCCAGGCCCGCATCGACGAGGGCACCATGGCCGACATCGCGCGGACGACGGGGGGACGCTACTTCCGCGCGCGGGACACGGAGGCGCTGGGCCGCATCTACCGCGAGATCGACCGCATGGAGCGTACGCCCGTGCAGACCCGGCGCTACGTGCGGCACCGCGACTGGTACCTGCCCTTCCTGCTGGCCGGGGCGGTGCTGCTGATCCTGGAATGGCTCTTTCGCGCCACCCGCTGGGGGAGGGTGCCGTGATGCGCTGGGCCGACCCGTTCCTGCTTCACCTGATCCCGCTCTTTCCCGCGCTGGTGGCTGCCGCGCTGCTGCTGTGGTGGCGCAGGCGGCGCGACGTGGCCGACGCGCTGGGAGACCCCGCGCTGGTGCGGCGGCTGGCGGGTACTGACCTGCGAGCCTTCCCCCGCCGCCGCGCCGCGCTGCTGATCCCCGCCGCCGCGCTCCTGGGCCTGGCCGCCGCCGGCCCGCGCTGGGGCGAGGTGCGTGTGGACGGCGTTCCGCGTGGAGACGTGGTGCTGGTGCTGGACGCATCCAACTCCATGCTGGTGGAAGACGTGCGGCCCAATCGCTTGGAGCGGCAGCGCGAGATCGCGCGGACGCTGGTCCGGCGGCTGGAGGGCTCGCGCGTGGGCCTGGTGGCCTTCGCCGGCAGCGGCCACGTGCTGACGCCGCTGACCGACGACTTCAGCGCCCTCAACCTCTACCTCGACGCGCTGGGGCCCGACATCGTGCACCAAACCGGGTCGTCGCTCTACTCGGCGCTGGCGGAGGCCGTGAACCTGCTCGACGTACCCGGCGCGGGGGAGAACCCGGGGTCCATTGTCCTGATCACCGACGGTGAGGCGCTGGAGCCGGCGAGCATGGTCGGGCTGTCGCTGGACCGGGCCGTCCGGCGCCGCGTGGCCATCCACACCGTGGGCCTGGGCACCGCCGCGGGAGGCCCTGTACCCAACGTAGACCCCGAAACCGGACGCCGCCGCGGGTTCAAGCGCGATCCCGAGACACGCGAAACCGCCGTCTCGCGGCTGGAGCGGCCGGTGCTTTCCGCCATCGCCCGAACGACGGGTGGAACGATGCAGGTGATGCCGAGCGCGCAGGCGGTAGCGGCCCTGGCGAACGCCGCCGCGTCGGGCGGGCGGGGGCCGGGCGGGGGAGATTCGCATCCGGACAACCGCTACGAGTGGTTCCTGGCGCTGGCGCTCGCGCTGATCGCCGCGGATGCTTTGTCCGAGCACCGCCGTCCGCGCCCCCGCCCCGAGGAGCGCCCATGACACCCCGCCTGCTGACGATCTTCGTCCTGCTCGCGATCGGCGGGGGAGCCGTGGCGGAGGGCAACCGCCACTACCGCGCGGGCGACTACCGCCGCGCAGCGGAAGCGTACTCCCGCGCGATGGCGGATGGAGATTCGTCCGCCGCCGTCCGCTACAACCTTGGAACGGCGCTGCTGCGGTTGGGACGCCACGATGAGGGCCGCGCGCACCTGGAGGCTGCGGGCCGCGCACGGGCGCCGCGCCCGCCGCTTCCCTTCCGCGCAGCCTTCAACGCGGGGAATGCTGACCTGGCCCCGGTCGCCGCCGGCCAGGTGCCTGACGATGAGCGGATCTCGAGACTGACGCGTGCCGTCGGCGCCTACCGCCGCGCCCTGCTGGCGGACCCCACTGACGCGGACGCGAAGTGGAACCTGGAGCTGGCGCAGCGGCTGCTGCAGCGAGAGAGCGGGGGCGGAGCGAACGACGACGAGAACGACGATCCGCAGCCGCAGGGCGGGGGCGGAGGCGAGCAGCCCTCACCCGCCGCGCCGACGCCGCAGCCCAGCCCGTCGGCGGGCGAGGATGGGCCGATGACGCCCCAGCAGGCGCAGCGCATCCTGTCCGGCGCCGAGCAGCGCGAGCAGGGGGTTCAGCGGCGGCAGTTGAAGAAGGACCAGGAACGGCTGCACGGGGTGAGGGACTGGTAGGGCGCCGCTGGGAAACAGGATCGGAGCGGTTCGACTGATTCCCGTGCTCCGGCGGGCGCCCCCC
>NZ_DATBNB010000195.1 GCF_036554565.1 Longimicrobium sp.
TGCGTGAGTGCGTGAGTGTCGATGCTCGCGCACACCCCGCCTGCCGAAGCGCGGGTGTCATCCCGACGGAGCGGCCACGTAGAACCTGCCGATTCACCAAGCTTCGCAGCGACCGAGGGATCCGCCACACACCGTGCGCGACGCACCGCTGTATGCTATCACCGTTCTCCCGCTTCAGCCCGGAGGCACGTCGGCCATCCCCTTCAGCCACCGCCAGTGCATCAGGAACAGCCCGGCCGCAAAGAGCGACAGCAGGACGCTCGTCACCAGGCCACGGCCGGCCTCGTGCCGATTGCGGCCGATGCGTTCCGCCCGGAGCGCCTCGTAGCGCTGGCGCAGTTCGGCCTCGGAGAGCGGCGCCTTGCGGGCGGCCTCTCGCTCGGTCGGGTCCAGGTACGGCGAGTTGTTGTACGTGGCCTTGTACGCCGCGAATGACGAGAGGGAAGGGCCCCAGGGTTCCCCCGACTGCAGCGGATTCGCAAGCCTGAAGGCGTTGTTCACGATGGCCACGGTGGAAAACAGCAGCGTCACCACGGTGACCAGGCATACCGAGTAGCCGTACCACTGGGCGATGCGGTTGGGCCGGTCCACGGCGTCTCTCCTGGCAAGGGTGCTTGCGAAGCCGATCCACAGGACGAGCGGTATCCCGAACAACAGCGCCGGGAACAGCCACAGGAACGGCGATGGTGATATCGCGAAGTCCATCAGCACTCTCTCTCCCGCTGGTGGTTGCCTCAGCCGGCCAGCGCCGGGCGGGCCGGTACCAAGTCGCAAAAAGCGAAGCGCTCGCCGCGCATCACCACTTCACCCACCTCGTATGGGATGGGCTCGCGGAAGCCGGGTCCCGCCGAGACGAAGGTGTGGAACTCGCCGTTTTCGCCGCAGGCGTCGATGCCTTCCGGCAGGTCCCCCAGCAGAGATGCGTCGTAGCGGCGTCCCGCGAACTCGGCGGATAGCGCATCCGTGTCTACGCAGACCAGCCGGGCCGCGATCCCGCGGCGGATCACCTCCCGCGCAAGCACGTCCGTCGCCTCGCCCCACAGCGGAAAGACGGCGCCGTAGCCCGATGCGGCGATTCGCTGCTCGCGGTACTGCCGCACATCCTCCAGGAAGATGTCGCCGAACGCGATCCGCCGGACCTCCGGATGCCGCTCCCGCAGCCGCTCCAGCGCCTCCGCCAGCGCCGCATCGTACGCTTCGTTGCTGCTCTCCGGCTGCAGCGTCACCTCGTGCAATGGAGCGCCGATCGACTCCGCCTGCGCATGCAGCAGCGCGCGCCGGACGCCGTGGATGCTCACCCGGTCGTAGCCGGCGGTCACCGTCGTGAGCAGGCCCACGACGTCGAACCGCGGGTCATCGAGGAGGCGCGCCAGGGCGAGCGCGCTGTCCTTGCCGCCGCTCCAGCTGAGGACGACGGGCTCGGCTGCGCTCACGATCGGGCGCGATTGATCTGTCATCGCGACGGGCGCCAGGCGTCTTCCGGGTTGAAGTGCTCGTAGACCGCGCGGGAGACGGCCTGGAGCAGGCGCGAGCCCTCGTTGCCGGGCTCGTAGCCGGTATCCGCCTGGTTCTTGGTGATGACGGCCAGCACGTAGTCGCCCGTGGGCGCGTTCACCAGCAGCACCTCGCTGCGCGAGCGGTCCACGAAGCCCTGCTTGGAGGCGGCCTGGATGGTCGGCGGAATCTGCGAGAGCGCTTCCTGGTCCCAGTAGCTCTTCGTGAGCATGCGGTACATCTCCGCCGATGCGCGTGGGTTCACCGCACGCCCCTCCCGGATCATCACCAGCGCCTGGGCGATCTCGCGCGGCGTCGTCTGCCCCCACCCGTAGACGGAACGCGCCTGCTCGCGCCCCGGGGTGCGCGAGTTCACGCGCGTCTGCCGGAACCCGTGCCCATCCAGCCACTCGTTCACCGCCGCGCCGCCCCCCACCAGCGCCTGGATCCACAAACTCGCGTGGTTGTCGCTGATGGTGAGCATCAGGAACGCCAGCTCGCGCAGCGGCAGCGTGTCGCCCGCCGCCATGTAGCCCACCACGTCCGTCGCTTCCGTGTAGCGGTAGGTGAGCGTATCGGGATAGGGCACGCGCGCGTCCAGGCTCAGCCGGCCCTGCTGCACCTGGTCGTACAGCGTCAGCAGGATGGGCACCTTGATCATGCTGGCCGTGGGGAACACCGTGTCGGCGTCGATGGCCACGGTGGCGCCCGTGGGCAGGTGGCGCACGTAGATGCCTACGTCGCCGCGAAAGCCGCGCACCAGGCTGTCGAGCCGGGCCGTGAGCGCCGCGTTCGTCCGCTCGGGCGGGAAGCGGTCGGCCTGCGCGCGGAGTGGCGGGGCGAGGAACAGCGCGGCGATCAGCGACAGCCGGGCGATGCGGTTCATGATGGGTTGCACTGGACAGGGTGACGCTGCGCACGACGGGCAAAGATGCTTCGGACGTCGCGCGTCCGCCACGCCGATGGTGTCAACGCACGGCGGCGCCCAAGCGCGCCTCCTCGAGGCCGGGGAAGCCGACGTCCGCCCCGCTCCACACAGCGGCGAGCTCACGGTACTCCTGCACCGCCTCGTCGCGCCGGTTCAGCGCCAGGAGCGCGCGGGCACGGTGCAGGCGTGCGCGCGGCCGTCCGGGCGCCGTGCGCTCCAGCGCCTCCAGTTCCGCCAGCGCCTCGGCCGGGCGGCCGGTGGCCAGCAGGAGCTCCGCCGCACGCTCGCGCGGAGGCATGGCCGTTCCCGGCGGGCCGAACGCGAACGGAAGCGCCTCCAGCTGCGCCGCCGCGGCGCGGAGCAGGGCCACCGCCGAGTCCGGCTGGTTGGCCCACCCGAACCGCTCGGCGCGCAGCATCTGCTCCATCGCCCGCGCCTCGCCCAAGGGCACCGCCCGCGCGCCGCCGGCCTGCGCCTGGGCAATGCGCTCGCCGATCCGCGCGAGCATCGAATCCGCCAGCAGGCGGTCGGCGTCGCGGCTGCCCGGCGTTGCGTCCGCCGCGCGCGCGGCGCGCCGGGCTGCGGCGTATCCCACGAGGAAGTCGGCGAGCGTGCGCACGCCGACGGCACGCAGGTGCGTGGTATCGAACCGCATGCGGGCCAGCGGCGAGTCCCACGCGTCGGTGTTCATCACGTGGGCGGCCGTCATCAGCACGGCGTGGGCGTCGGCGTCGGCGCGGCCGCGTGCCGCCCGGCGCGTTCCATCCGCCAGCGCCGTCTGATAGATGAGCATGGAATCCAGCCACCCGCGCGCCTCGCGCACCTTGCCCTGCTGCAGCAGCCCGTACGCCAGCCAGTGCGTGCCGTGGCCAAGGGCGTACTGCTCGGGCGCCTGCGCGCGGTGCGCGCGCAGGTTGGCCGCCACCACGTCGTCCCAGCGGCCCAGGGCGATGAAGATGTGCGAGGTCATGTGCTGCGCGTGCCCCGCCGCGGGGACTGTTTCGCCGTACACGCGGGCCGCGTCGATGCCCCGGGTGGCGCTGGCCGGGTCGTCGACGGCGTGGATCAGGTAGTGGAGCGCGCCGGGATGGCGGGGATGCGCGCGCAGGATGGTGTCGGCGACGGCCTCGGCCATGGCGTAGGCCCGCGGCTCGCGCTCACCCTGGTTCAGCCCCAGCAGGGACAGCGCGTAGAACGACGCCGCCTCGGGATCCGCCGGGTCGTCCGCGTGCAGGCGGGCCAGCGCGCGATGGAAGGCGGTGTCGCGCACGGCCTTGGGCAGGTCGCCCGCGTACAGCGTCTCCACGGCATCCAGCCACGCCCGTTCGCGGGGGGTTCGCGCCATGCGGGCGCGTGCCTCGGGCGTGGGGGCCAGCGACCGCAGGGCCGCCCGGGCTTGGGCGGTGTCCTGCTGGTTCCACACGGGGTGCGTGTGCGCGAACGCCTCGAACGCCGCGCTCATGGCGTCGCCCGGGTCCAGCTGGCGCGCCCGCTTGAACGCCGCGATGGCCTCGGGATAGTGGAAGTTGTGGAGCAGCAGCACGCCCCGGGTGAACTCCGCCTGGGCGGCGGGCGCGGCGCGGGTGGCGAAGTGGATGGCACCCAGCCCGCCCGCCGACCCGTCCGCCGCGCGCGCCTCGGCCCCGTGGCCCGCGTGCTGGGCGGCGGCCGGCGGCGCGGGGGAAAGGACCGCGGCGAGGAGGGTGGCCAGTCCGACAAGGAAGGATTTCGCACGCATGGGGCCCCGGTGGGTTGAGGGATGCAGGCGAGCGCGGTCAGCGCGGGACGATGTTCACGCCCCAGGCCTGGAACCCGGGATGCAGCTGCTCCAGGCGTTCCATGACGGCCGTGGCGGGCATGGGGTCGCCCTCCGTTCTCGGGAACTGCTGCTGGACCGCGCGGATGAAGCCCAGCCCGCGCTCGCGGAACACCTGCGCCACCTGGCGGGCGAAGACGGCCTGGTACCAGTTGTAGTTTTCCGGGCCCACGCGAATGTACAGCCGCTCGAAGTCGTCCAGCGTGGTGTGCGCCGGCGTGGGCGACTCCAGCTTGGCCTGCAGCATGGCGTTCCACGACGGCGCCAGCCGCGGCGCCGCCCGCTCCAGGAAGGCGTACGCGAAGTACGATGCCAGGAACTCGCTGAACCAGCGCGCGTGCGTTCGGATGCCCATCTGCCCGGCGTAGCTGTGCCCCAGCTCGTGCAGTCCGATGAGGTCCGTCATCCGCGCGGCGTTCTCGTCGAAGCTCACCCCGGTTGCGGCCACCCGCGCCCGCACCGCTTGCGATGCACCGGGCTCCAGCTTGCGGAAATCCTCGGAGATTGCCCCGTCGAAGGTGGCGGGAAGGAATACCACGCCACCCGCGATGTAGGGCACACCGTACGGCACCCGCGAAACGCGCTCCCAGTCCGCCTTCGGCAGAACGGCCACGTGCACGCGCGTTTCCAGGCCCAGCGAATCGGCGAAGAACCGGGCGGCCTCGCGCAGGAGCGCCTGCGCCTCCATCGCCCGGGCGTGGTCCGCGGGCCGGTGGAACACCGGGAGAGGAGCCGCGAGCGAGTCCAGCCCAAGGGCGCGCACCTGCTCGATCACCGGCGGCGGCGGGCTCTGCGCCGGGGTCTGCGCCGCGGCGGGAGCGGCGGCGAGCAGCGGAAGGAGGGCCAGGGAAAGCTTCAGAGGGTCGATCATGGAAAGAAGGCGGGAAGGGGTGAAGAGGATGGGTCGTGCAGGCTTCAGTATGCGTGATCGGACCCGCCCGAGGCAACGATCAGGCGATAGCCGATGTCGAGCTCGGTGCGGGCGAGGAGGTGGCCGTGGCGCACGGTCCACGTGCCGTCCGCGAGGTCGGCCCGCAGCCGATCCAGGCCGGGCCGCGGGTCGCGGAGCTTGGCGAACGCCGAGATGGCGCCACGCGCGCCGTCGTCCAGGTAGCGCTCCGGCCGGCGCCAGTAGCCGCCCAGAAAGCCGTCCGTGCAGTCCGCCGGAACGGGGACGGGGCGCGCTTCCACCGGGCCCAGGACGCTCTCCATCTGCGCGATCGTGGGCATGGTGAGCAGGTCCATCTCCACGATTTCGGGAAAGTAGTCCTGCACCAGCCAGAACCCGGGATGCTCGGGATCCCACGTGAGGATGGCGACGCGGTCGCGGGCCACCCGCCGCATCTCCCGCAGCCCGGCCCGCCAGTCAGGCCAGTGGTGGATGGTCAGCACCGCGAGGGCGGCATCGAACGAGGCGTCGCGAAAGGGCAGGTGGTCGGCGTAGGCCCGCACGGCCGGCCCCGCGCCGGAGTGCCGCTGGCGCACCATCTCGGCCGAGGGCTCCACCGCGGCCACCCTCCGGTCCGCCGGCTCGTACGATCCCGCTCCCGCACCGACGTTCAGGATGGTGGACGCGGAGCCCAGCGCGTCGGCGATCTGCGCGGCGATGCGGGGGTCGGGGCGGCGGTAGGCGGAGTAGCCGACGCCGATGGTGTCGTAGATGGGCTGTGCCATGTCAGTCTCCCGCCTGTGTGGAGGCCGCGGCGCGGGCGTGCTCGGCCTGCAGCGTCCGTTCGATGCGCGTGTCGGGGATCAGCCACATCAGCGCGACCGCCGCGTACAGCGCGTTCGACAGCTCCGGGTGCACGAACGCCAGCGGAATCGCCGCCGCGTAAATCACCAGGGACAGTTTGCCCTTTACGTCGCGCCCGAGCGCCCTGGCCAGCAGCGACTCGCGGCCTTCCTGCGCCACGATCGCCCGCTCCAGCACCCAGTACGCCACCGCCGCCATCAGCAGGACCACGCCGTACAAGGCCGTGGGGGCCGCGGCGAAGTCGTTCTCTCCCATCCATCCGGTGACGAACGGCACCAGCGACAGCCAGAACAGCAGGTGAAGGTTGGCCCACAGCACCTTGCCGTTCACCCGCTGCGTGACGTGAAGCATGTGGTGGTGGTTGTTCCAGTAGATGCCGATGTACACGAAGCTCAGCACGTAGCTCAGCACCACGGGCAGCAGCGGGCGCAGCGCCGGCAGCTCCGCGCCGTGCGGCACCTTCAACTCCAGGACCATGATGGTGATGATGATGGCCAGCACTCCGTCGCTGAACGCCTCCAGGCGCGTGGTTCCCATCCTGCCGTCCGTGTTCAGAGGAGCACCGTAAAGGCGAGCGCGATGGCGGAGAGCATCCAGATGCTGAGCAGCACCTGGTACACGAGGTAGAGGCACACCGTCTTGAGCACGGCCGGCAGCCATCCACCCCAGTACACGCGATGGAGAGCGAAGCCCAGGTAAACGGACGCGATGAGTGCGATCACCGCGTCCATCAGGCCGGGGAGCTCGCCCGGGGGGCGGGCGGGCAGCAGCCGGTCGACGATCATCAGGAGCAGGAAGAACGCGCTCCAGTGCAGCGAAAACACGACGTGGCCCACGTACCCGGCCGGCGCGCGGCGATGGAACAGGTGAAGCACCAGCCCGAACAGCAGCACCGACGCCACCAGGAACGCGGGGAGGTAGCCCGTCACCGTCGCCTCGAACCGCTCGCGGAACAGCTCCATCGAGATGCCGCGCCCGGCGAGCGGCGCGAGCGATTCCCTGCTGACGGTTCCGCTGACCCCGATGGCGTTCAGCGAGCTGACCACGCGCCCCTCCCGCGGATCGAACGTCAGGAACGGCCGATACGCGTTGACGAAGAAGAACGCCGCCGCCGCTCCCAGGTACAGCTGCAGCGGCTGCGTGTACCGCACGCGCCGCCCATCCAGGTACTCGCGGGTCAGCCGTCCCGGCCGCCCCAGCAGCGTGCCCAGAGTTCGGAGAAGGCGGGAGTCCAGGCTGGTGAGGTCCGCGGCGGCTTGACTGGCGAACGCCCGCACCGACGTGGCCGCCGGCTCCGCCGCCTGCCCGCAGGCGTGGCAGAACGCGCCGAGCAGCGCCGTCGCGCAGTTGTCGCACGTGTCGGCGCTCACGTCGTCCGGCGCATCCGGCGCGACACCGATCATCGCGGCCCTGACCGCACGGGTCCCTCCCTGCACGCCATGTCAGCGAAGGAAGGGAAGCGGGCTCACCGGGCAGAAGTCGGGCGATTCGTGGAGGATGTTGCGCAGGGCCGGCACGTGCCCCGACCCGACCGCCACCAGCACGCGCCGCGTTCCGGGACGCAGCACGCGGGTAAGGTTGTGAGCCATGATGATGTTGCGCTCGTACCAGCGGGCAAGCAGCTGCGGTCCGCCGCGGTTGCGGCCCTCGCCCGCCGCCAGCATGCTGCCGAACATGGCGAACGAGTTGCCGCCCTGCAGCCCTTCGTCGGAGTTCGCCGCCCGCAGGTGCTCGATCACGCTCGTTTCGCGCTGCCACGCCGAGGTGGAGTCCGCGCGCTTACTAAGCACCGCCATGAGGCTGTCGCTGTGCGCCTTGAACTCGGGACGCCGAACGTAGAGCGCCTCGATGGAGTCGTTGCCGATGGGCATCTGGTGATCGATCGGATGCACCGTCGCGTGCCCCAGCCTGCGGGCAAGGCGAAACGCGATCTGGTCGACCTCGTTGTGGTTGCGCGTGGTGCCCTGGGCCAGGTACCGCTGGTATCGCGCGGTGGTGGAGTCCGCGAAGCCGAACGGCCACTCGACCGCGATCTGCTCGGGGCCCCAGCCAGCCAGCCGCGTCACCAGTTCGTCGAGCTCCGCCTGCCTGTGTGGGCCCAGGATGTCGGTGGCCGGGGTATCGACCCCGTCACTCGGTGAGCCCTCGAAGTGATACGTCCCCAGCAGCATCACTTCTACTTCGCCGGGCCGGCATGCAGCCGGAAAACCGGTAGGAGGCTGCTCGCTCGCCATGGGCGCCGGCGCAACGGCCGCGGGGGCGCAACTGGCCAGCGCAACGACGAGCCCGACCCCTCCGATGCGCCACAGCTCCATCATCGATGTTTCTCGTGCGTATGGGTTACAGGCGGGGGGTGCGACCGTGGGCTTCGACCATCGGTGGATATGAAGGCTGCCGCGTTACTCGCGAAGACGAGCGATCCAGCGTGGTAGATGTGCCCTCCGACCACCGAGCGTTTCGACAGCGCCCAGCAGATGTTGCACGGCGTCGTTGCGTTCGCCGGGCGGGAGGTGCGCCACCAGCAACGAGAGCGCGGCTGCAGCGGCCTCGCTGCTCACCTCGCCGTCGTCACTCGCCTGCCTCTGGACGTACCACTCGTTGAGCTTGCGGAGGGTGCCCACGTGCGGCTCGGAACCGTTCAGGAATGCGCGGAAACCGGTGCCGGACAGGCCGATCTCGCGCGCGGCCTGCCGCTGCGAGGTCACTTCCGCATACGCGCGGGCAGCTTCGCGAAGCGCGTCCAGGGAGACGACGCGCTCACCAATCCGAGCACTCGCTCCGTCTGTCACCATCAGCCGCCCGCGTCCAAGCCTCCCAGCAGGTCAGCCGGTGCGATTTCCAGCGCCTCTGCGAGCCTGACGATGTTCACCAAGGCAACGTTCCGCTCGCCGCGCTCAGCGCCGCCCACGTACGTGCGGTCGATCCCGGCCTTGGCCGCAAGCTTCTCCTGCGAAAGCCCCGTCCGCTGACGAGCTTCGCGCAGGTTCTCGCCAAAACGCTTCAGGATGTCGGATCGGGATAGTGCGGTCACGTGGCGGGCTGTTTGAATCGGCGTGGACCTTCACGAGTAGATGATGGGAGGCTTGCCGACGATCCGTCCACGGATTATAAGTATCTGATGACTATAAGTATTCTGAACAGACGGAGGGGCTGATGAGGACCAATGGGGAAGGTGGAAAGCACACGTCACCGATGAGGCTACTGGAGATGCTGTTGGACCGCTTCGGCGCGTTCGAGACGATCGCGTTCGCGTCGTTGCAGATGGCTGCGACCGGCGATCACGAGAACGCCCCGCCGATGAGCCGGATGACTGCGAACGCGATTCTGGAGTTTGGCGACGATCTGCGGCAGGCGTACCAAGCGGCGACGGACTGGGTCGAAGCACGTTAGGCGAAGAGGCGAAGAACAGACGATTTCAAGCGTGCTCAACTATCGTGTCGCGCGCCGGTGAGCGAACGGATCAGCTGCACTTCATCCTGGCGGTACGGGGTGCCGTCGGGGCGGAAGATGTCGTGGAACCAGACGGGCGGCTCCGACGGGTAGGCGCGCTGCCACGAGTCCCACGGGTAGATGGTCTGCGACTCGCCGCTGACGAAGCCCCAGTTGATGGCATCCACCGCCTGCTGCTTGAAGTACGGCAGAATGCTCTCGAACGTGCTGCCGCGCGGGCGCGCCATGTACTCCGTGCACAGCACCGGGCGCCCGTACTTCTGGAGCGCCGCCACCTGCCGCTGCAGGTTCGGAAGGTCGTCGTAGCTGTGGAAGGTGATGACGTCCGAGTTCTCCAGCATGAACGTGGTGATGGGCAGCGTCTGGCTGGGGTCCACGTAGTCGCCCTTCCACGGCCCGGCGGTCAGCGGCTGCGTGGGGTTCATCTCCCGCGCCCACTGGAAGGTGCGCCGCAGCAGCGCGAGCGCCATCGCACCCTTGTTCACCGGCTCGAAGGCGCCGTACGAGCCGCCGTTGCGGTTGTCGGGCTCGTTGAACAGGTCCCACGCCACGATCCGCCGGTCGTTGGCGAACCGGCCGACGACCCCCTTCACGTACGGCTCCAGCTCGCCGTGCCGCATGCTGTCGCGCAAGATCTCCACCCCCGGCGACTGCAGCCAGCCGGAATTGTGGAGCCCCGGCACCGGCTGCCGCTGCGGGCCCGGGCGCGGAAACGGGTCCCACACGGCGTCGAACAGCACCAGCATGGGCCGGATCCCGTGCCGGTCCGCGATGGCCAGGAACTCGTCGACGCGGTTCAGGAAGCCCTGCGGGTCCTGCTTGTAGGCCAGGTCGTGGAGGAACACGCGCATGGTGTTCATCCCCAGGCCCTTCGCCCAGCTCAGCTCACGGTCGATGGTCCGCGGGTCCCACGACTCCGCCTGCCACATGTCGAGCTGGTTGATGGCCGTCTGCGGCGCGTAGTTGGCGCCCACCAGCCATCCCGTCTCGCGCTCCCACGCCATCGCCCGTTCCGCGGACCAGCGCCCGGGAAGCTGCTGGCCCTGCGCGGATACCGCCGTGGCGGCGACGGCCAGCAGGGTGAAGGTGCCGCGGAGAAGGCGCTGCATCATGGGAAATCCGGGGGATCGGTGGGACGGGAGGGCCGTCCGCCAAGCTAACGACGCCGGGACCTTGCGCAAGCGAGTGGCGTCGCGGGCCGGGCGCGGATAGAGTTCACCGCATGCCGAACGAATCCATCGACACCGAGCGCCTGACGCTTCGCCGCCCCGCGCTGGCGGACTTTGCGGACTCTCTGGCCATGTGGTCGTCGCCCGAGGTGGCGCGCTACATCAGCGGCCGGCCGTCCACGCGCGAGGAGGTGTGGGCGCGGCTGCTGCGCTATGCCGGCCTGTGGGCCACGCTGGGGCTGGGGTACTGGGTGGTGCGGGAGCGCGCGACGGGGCGGTACCTGGGAGAGGTGGGATTCGGCGACTTCCGCCGCGACATCGTGCCTCCGCTGGACGGCATCCCGGAGATGGGATGGGTGCTGGACCCGCGGGCGCACGGGCGCGGCTACGCGACGGAGGCCGTGCGCGCCGGGCTCGCCTGGGCGGAGGAGAACCTGCCGCGCGCCGCGGACGGGGCGCCCGGGCGCATCGTGGCCATCATCCATCCCGACAACGCCCCTTCCATCCACGTGGCCCAGAAGTGCGGATTCCGCCGGTGCGCAAACGCCATCTACAAGGACGAGGTCACGCTCGTCTTCGAGCGGTAGCCACGCGGACGCTCAGCCGGCGCGGCGGTAATGCGAGGTCATGAACCGCGTCCACCGGCCGTCGCTCCCCAGCACGTCGGAGGTGAGCACCCGGTGGCCGGGGGCCACGAACTCGATGGCGTCCCTGTACTTCGTCATCGTGTTCCCGTCTTCCCAGCTGGGCCCCTCGGTGTCCAGCGTCAGCCGGTTGCCCGAGGCGTCGAGCTCGCCGTCGTAGATCCAGATGTGCGTCATCATCGATCCCACGAAGGTGCCCTTGAAGCGCTGCGTGGCGGCGTCGTAGCCCAGCGTCATCAGCGTGTCTGCCGTTCCGTCCCCGGACATGTCGCCCTCGCACAGGGCCCACGTGCCGCCCAGCAGGCGAACGCTCTCGCGCCCGCCCAGCTTCACCGGCGGCTCGCCCGGTGCCCCGGCGGCTTCCATCTCGTAGGTCCATTCGCCCACCAGGCGCTGCAGCCAGGCGTGGGTCCCCCGCGGTTCGCCGTGCATCGATGTGTCCCTGTGGATGAGGTGGGAGGGTGCCCAGCGGATGCGCAACGTACAGGTGCCCGGTGCACGCGCCAAGACGTTCGTTGACCGCAAGGGCACGTTCTCGGCTCGCCAATCGCTACAACCCTTGTTTACCGGGATGAATCCGTTAGCTTGGAAAGCTCCTCCGACCGTGGCCGTGCCGGCCGCCCTCCTCCTCTGTAGTCCCCACGAGGCAGCTTGAACAGCACTGTCCGTATCATGTCGCAGGCGCGGATTCCGCTTGCGATGCTGCTGGTGGCCGCCGCGTGCGGCGACGGGCAGCCCACCGGGCCCAGCCTGGCGGCCGAGAAGTTTCCGGCGCTGCAGGTGTTCGAGTGCACCGCGAACGTGGCCTCGGGGAGCGTGTCGTGCGCCAGCCCGCTTCCGACCGGGGGCAACTTCGCGATCATCGGGGGGCAGAACGACAACGTCCGCCTCACTTCGTCCGACGTCACGGCGGTGGGCGGCATCTTCTCGTTCAATGTGACGGTGCAGAACCTGTTGCCCGAGGCCATGGGCACGCCCGACGGCCTGGCTCTCGACACCGCCGGGATCTCGGTGTTCTTCCACCGGGGGCCGACCGTCACTGCGGGAACCGGCACCGTGACGGTGGCCAACGAGGACGGCAGCAAGGAGTTCACGGCCCCCAACCAGCCGTACTTCCGCTACAGCGAGGTCCTCTCGCAGGACGAGGTTTCGGCGTCCAAGACCTGGCAGCTGGCGTACACGGCCGGCGTGCAGACCTTCACCTTCAAGGTGTACGTCGCCGCCGTGCTGCAGCCGCTGCTGGTGATCAACGAAGTGCTGGCGAACCCCAGGAGCGGCGCTTTGCCGCCGGGAGCCACGGGCATTACGGATGCCAACGGAGAGTGGTTCGAGGTCTACAACGCCGGGCGGTTCCCGGTGCAGATGCAGGGCATGACGATTTCCGACTCCTCCTCCGGCAGCAGCGGCAAGCAGAAATACCACGTGATCGCCTCGTCGCTGCTGGTCGAGCCGGGCGCGTACGTCGTGTTGGGCAACAACGCGAACACGTCGACCAATGGCGGGGTGCCCGTCGACTACGCGTACCCGAACACCGCACTGATGCTGGCCAACACGATCGACGCGATCAAGCTCTCGCGCTCGCTCACCCCGGGCGACACGCTGGCCCTCTTCACGGTGGATCGAATCCAGTACGCCGACGGAACCAAATCGGCTAAGGACGGCGTCTCGCGCGAGCTCCTCAACCCCGTGCTCGACAACTCGAACGTGGACGGCTCCTTCTGGGCCGATGCCCTGCCGGGGGCCACGTACGGTCCGTCGGGGCTCACGCGCGGCACGCCCAAGGCGCAGAACTCCACGTACACGCCCTGATGCCCGCCGGGGCCGGGGCGATCGTCTCGCCCGGGCCCGCGCCGCGCATCTACGTTCGTCAGCGTTCCCGGGCCGCCCCGCGGCCCACGACAGCAACGTTCCGTGCACCGGCGCATGCCGGTGCACTCGACCCCTGAGGCTGAAGCCGATGTCGACCAAGAACTCTTCGCCCGCCGAGAAGCCCGCCGCCGGCCGCAAGGCCTGGGTGGCCCCCCGCGTGGACACGCTCCCGCGGCTGACCAACCTGACGCTGGCGACCGGCGCCGCCATCAACGGTGGCGGCGACGTCAACTCGCCCGGCAGCAGCGTGTTCTAGCACGCGGCTGCACACGCTCGACCATTCCCCGCCCCGGCCGCGCGCCGGGGCGGGGATTGTTTGTTTCCGGGCAAGTGCCTGTGGCTGCAAGACCTGCGGGGCCTTGTCGAAACGCCCGGAATGCGGTAGTGTAGTACATCATCCGCCACAGCGGGTCCCTCCCCCGCATACCCGTATCCTGGGCTACCTGGTGCTGCGCACTCTGCCTTCCGTGGCCGCTCGCCGGCCGTGGCGCTCCGCGTTTTCCATCATCGCGGGCGCACTTCTCGTCATCGGCTGCACAGACAGCATCGTCACGCCCACGAGAACGGAGCCCACGCCGGTGCCCCCGGCGGGCCCGGTGAGCATGCAGCTGACCTGCGTGGCCAGCGTGCAAAGCGGCTCCGTGTCCTGCAGCACCCCGGCGACGCCGGCCGGCGTGCGCGGCGCGGTGACGTACGGCGGGCAGAACCAGTACGTGAAGCTCACATCCACCAACGTGACGTTCGACGCGGGCACGCGCATCATGGGCGCCGACGTGACGCTGCAGAACCTTCTGCCGCAGATCATCGGCTCGCTGGACAGCGCCACCGTGCACCCGAACGGCATCCGGGTGTTCTACGCGAGCGGCCCCACCACGTCGGACCCGGGCACCGTCACGGTGCGCAACCCCGACGGCACCGAGACCTTCCTCTCGAGCCCGGCCCCGTACTACCAGTGGTCGCAGGCGCTGCGGACGAACGCCGTTTCGAGCGTCAAGCGCTGGGAGTGGAACGTGGGCGCGGGGGTGAACACGTTCACCTTCTCCGTCTACGTGCAGACCGAGGTCACCCCCACGCTGGTCATCACCGAGATCATGGCCAACCCCAGCGCCGTCGACGACTCGGTGGGCGAGTACATCGAGGTGTACAACCCGGGGCTGGCGACGGTGGACCTGAGCGGATACCGCATCGTGTCGCGATCGGGCTCGTCGACGGAGCAGGTGACCATCGCGTCGGGGGTTACCCTGGCGTCGCGGGCCTACGGGGTGATCGCCGCGCGGTCCAACACCGCGCGCAACGGCGGCGTCACGGCCATCGCCGAGTGGGGCGGCACCGCCATCCAGCTCAGCAACAGCACCAGCGCCACGGCCCCCGACTACGTGGCCATGCGGCGGCCCAGCGTGGCGCCGGGGACGTTCTTTACGATGGACTCGGTCGGATGGGCGCCCGTCGGAACCACGACGGCGCCGCCCACGGGCCGCACGCGCGAGCTGCTGGATGTGAAGGCCGACAACACGCACATGAGCAGCGCCGCGTGGAACACGGGCTACACCAAGTACGGCATCGGTGACGGGAACGGCGACTTCGACCGCGGCACCCCCGGCGCGCCCAACGGCGTGCTGGTGGCACCCGGCCCGGTGGTGCTGGTGCGCATCTCCCCGGGGTTCGCGGTCATCGACACCCTGAACCAGTTCCGCCGCTTCTCGGCGTTCCCCGAAGACTCGCTGGGGCAGACGGCGTCCACCACCATCACGTGGGCCACGGACAACCCGGCCATCGCCACGATCGACCAGACCGGCCTGGTGACGCACGTGGACACGGGGCAGGTGCACATCACCGCGACCGCCTCCAACGGCGTCGCCGACACCACGCTGTACTCGATCTTCAAGTACTCGCCGGCGTCCATCTACCGGAACCACGTGGAGTTCGGGGTGCCCGTCACGGGCCTGCCGAACGACAACAACAACATCGTGATCCTGAGCGACCGGCGGACGCACTACAACCTGTCGTACAACGCCAGCCGCGGCGGGCCCAATTGGGTGAGCTGGAACCTCAACCGCACGCAGTTCGGCAAGATCCCGCGCGCGCCCACGTTCTACACCGACCCGCTGCTGGTTTCGTACGGCGCGTACCAGGTGACCACCTGCGACTACACGGGCAGCGGCTACACGCGCGGCCACATGGTGCAGAGCGAGCAGCGCACGCAGACGCGGGCGGAGAACGACACCACGTTCCTGATGACCAACATCCTTCCGCAGACCAACGAGCTGAACACCGGCCCGTGGGGCGACCTGGAGGAGTACGGGAACGAGCTGGCGCGCTTCCACCAGAAGGAGATCTACAACGTGGCCGGCGGCACCTGGCCCGCGTCGCCGCAGTACCTCACGACCACGTGCGGCAACGCGAACCGCGTGCAGATCCCCACCACCACCTGGAAGGTCATGGTGATCATGCCCTACGGACAGGGGCTGGCGGACGTGACTTCGGCCAGCAGCGTGCGGGTGATCGCGGTAGACATGCCCAACACCTTCACGGCCAACAGCCAGCCGTGGACGGCGTACAAGGTGACCGTCGACCAGATCGAGGCCATCACCGGCTACGACCTGCTCGCCGCGCTTCCGGACGCCATCGAGGCCGCGGTCGAGTCGTCGATCGACCCCTGATCGCCGGCTCGCCGTGAGAAAGGAACGCCGCCCCGGGCTCTCGTGCCCGGGGCGGCGTTTTCGTTCAGGCCTCCGGCTCGCTCGTCGTCCTTGCCGCGGAGAGGCGGGCGGCCCTGAGCGTCAGGTAGTCGCGTTCGGGGAGGCTGGCCGTCCGCTCCGCTGCCGCACGGTAGTGGGCGATGGCGCGCGCGGCGTCGCCGGCCCGCTCGTACAGGTGCGCGCGGACGGCGTCCAGGCGGTAGTGCCCGCGCATCCGCGGATCGTCGTCCAGCCCCTTCAACAGATCCAGCCCCGCTTCCGGCCCCCTCACCATCGCGGCGGCGATCACGCGGTTCAGCGTCACCACCGGGTTGTCGGACATCCGCTCCAGCACGCCGTACAGGGCCAGGATCTGGGGCCAGTCGGTGTCTTCCGCGCGCGCGGCCTCGTCGTGGACCGCCGCGATGGCGGCCTGCAGCTGGTACGGCCCCACGGCTCCGCGCGAGAGCGCATCCGAGATGAGCGCGACGCCCTCCACGATCATCCCTCGATCCCACAGCGCGCGGTCCTGCTCGTCCAGCGGGATCAGCTCGCCGTGGGGTCCCGTGCGCGCCGCGCGGCGGGCGTCGGTCAGCAGCATCAGCGCAAGGAGCCCCGCCACCTCGGCGTCGTTCGGCAGCAGGGCGTGGAGGGTGCGGGCCAGGCGGATGGCCTCGTCCGACAGGTCGGGCCGGTGAAGGTGCGGGCCGGTGCTGCTGGTGTATCCCTCGCTGAACAGCAGGTAGAGCACGTGCAGCACGGACTTCAGCCGCTCCGCGCGCTCGGCGGCGGAGGGCATCTCGAAGGGCACCCCGGACGCCTTGATGCTCGCCTTGGCCCGGCTGATCCGCTGCGCCATGGTGGCCTCGGGAACCAGGAACGCGGCGGCGACCTGCGCCGTGGTCAGTCCGCCCACGGCGCGGAGGGTCAGGGCGATAGCCGAGGCGGGCGTAAGCGCGGGGTGGCAGCACATGAACAGCAGCACGAGCGTGTCGTCGCCGTCTACGCCCACCTCCACCTCCGGCGGCGGGACGAAGGCCCAGTCGGCCCACACCCGGGTGGCGACGGCGTCCTCGCGGCGGCGGCGCGCCATCTCCCCGCGCAGGTGGTCGGTCAGGCGCCGGAGCGCGACGTGGTACAGCCAGCCGCGCGCATTCCGCGGAACGCCGTCCACCGGCCACTGCGCCGCCGCGGCGATCAGCGCCTCCTGCACGGCATCTTCCGC
>NZ_DATBNB010000196.1 GCF_036554565.1 Longimicrobium sp.
ACTGCACCAGGCTCCGGGCGCGCCTCCAACTTCAACTCACCTCCAAGCAGGCCAGTCCGCGCAGGCGGACTTCGTGTGGTTGTTGCCGCGAATTCATTCGCCCGACCCAGCCGAGGCTTCTGCATCGTGGACCGCGCCCGCCGGGGTTTTGCTTTTCGGGGCGCGGGGTGCTAACCGTGTGGCGCGCCGACGCCGCACGTGGCGGACAGGTCGGGCTTTCCCTTGGCGGGCTGGCGAATGAATCAGCAGATGGTGCTGGAAATCGTGGGATACGTGGCCTCCATCCTGGTGGCCGTTTCGCTGATGATGAGCAGCATCCTCAAGCTGCGCCTCATCAACCTCGTGGGTTCGGCGGCGTTCACCGTGTACGGCGTGCTGATCCACGCGTACCCGGTGGCGGTGGTGAACCTGATCATCGTGTTCATCAACCTGTACTACCTGCGGCAGATGCTGGGCTCGCGGGAATTCTTCAAGCTGCTCCGCGTGCAGCCCGGCTCGGAGTACCTCGCCGCGTTCCTGGACTTTCACCGGGCGGAAATCCAGCGCTTCCTCCCGGGCTTCGCGTACGCGCCCGCGGAACGGCAGCTCATCTTCTTCGTGCTGCGCGACATGGTGCCGGCGGGCTTGTTCATCGGCGAAACGCGGGGCGACGGGGCGTTGCGGGTGGTGCTGGATTTCGTGACTCCGCAGTACCGCGACTTCAAGACGGGGCGATACCTGTTCGCCGACCAGGCGCACTTCTTCCGCGAGCAGGGCATCCGCGAGATCCTGAGCGAGCCCGGGAGCAAGGAGCACACGGAGTACCTGCGCCGAATGGGGTTCTCGCCCGGTGCCGACGGCGGAATGTACCGTCTCGCAGTCAGCGGCTGAGGGCGACGGCGTCCACGGGCGGGTGGACCCGCGGCTTGTACAGCGGCAAGCCCCGACACGGCCCGCTCGCGGCTTGCACGCCCGCCGCACCTGCCGAAGCCACACGATGTCATCCCGATGGAGCGGCCCCGTCGAACCTGCCCGAACACCATAATTCGCAGCGACTGAGGGATCCGCCACACACATCGGCTGATGCCTCATCGCTGCGGAAGCACCCAGGCTGCTTCTCATCAGCCGGCGAGCGCGGAACCGCCGGGTTGTGATCGAAGGAGGACGGCGGCTCGTCTGGCGGGCTGTGTGGCGGATCCCTCGGTCGCTGCAATCTGCGGTGCAGGCCTCAGGGTTTTCCGTGGCCGCTCCGTCGGGATGACAATGGTGCTTCGGCGGGTGCGGTGCACGCGCGGCCGTGGTGCACTCCGAGGCTCGCGTGCGCTTCGATTGCTGTGTGGCGGATCCCTCGGTCGCTGCGATCTGCCGTGCAGGCGTCGGCGTTCCCCGTGGCCGCTCCGTCGGGATGACAGGCGGGCGGTCCGGCAGGTGCGGCGTCGTGCCGGTGAAGCCCGCAGAAGAAGAAGCGCCGAGGCCTCGGGGGCGGTGCTCGCTGCCGCGCCCAAGCTGAGAGGTGGCCGCGGTTGGATCCTTCCGCCCGCGACGGATGTGTTGCGGGCCAGTTCGGTGCGCGTGGGCCTCAGGATGACAGCGCGTGGTGTTGCCGAGAGTTATGGTGGCGCGCCGGGCTGGCACCCTTCCCCCGCGGGGTTTGCGGGGGAAGGGCTGGGGATGGGGGGCGGCTGCGGCATGCGCCGGCCCCACTTCGGAATGCATCGCACAAACAGCGCGCGCCTGCCGCACTGGACGGCGTTCGCGCCCAGCCGCATCTTGTCCGCGCAGTTCCTTTCGCCTCTCTCCCCCGGATCGCGCCCCCCGTCATGGATTACGCACAGATCCGCCGTGGCCCCCTGCCCTTTCTCGTGGGCGCGGCAGCCGTCGTCATCCTGGTCGGCGGGATGCGCGCGGCGTCGGGAATCCTCAACCCCATGCTGATGGCGGGCTTCCTGGCCCTGCTCTTTCAGCCGCTCACCCGCAGGCTGCGCCGGTGGGGGATGGCGGGCGGGCTGGCGGTGACGCTCGTGGTGATCGGCGTGGTGATCTCGGGGCTGCTGCTGATTGCCTTCGTGGGCGAGTCGCTGCGGCAGATCGCGGTGGAGTTTCCCAGCACCCGCGCGGAGCTCGACGCCATGATCGGCGGGCTCTCCGCCAAGCTGGCC
>NZ_DATBNB010000197.1 GCF_036554565.1 Longimicrobium sp.
GCATACGCAGAAAGGGGACAGTTGCCCACGCGCAGCTCGGCCAGCAGGTCGCGATACGCGCGCACGCCCCGCGGATTCGCGGCCTCCAGGCGGTCCAGCGCCCCCGCGGGAGCACCCTCGCCCGCGCGCGCCAGCAAGCCCGTCACGAGCGCACGCTGCGCCCGCTGCACGTCGTCGCCCAAGGCCTGGGCGAAGCGCCGCTCCCACGGATCGCGCCCGGCCGCCAATTGCACCGCCTGGCGCAGGCGCGCCGTGGCGAAGTGCTCCGACACCGCGTAGAAGGCCTTGGCCGCGCGCAGCTCGTCGGTCTGCCCGCGCCGCGACACCTCCACGATCTCCAGCAGCTGCGGCAGGAAGCGCAGCGTGATCAGCCGCTCCGCCAGGCCGCGCTCAACGCCAAGGTCCTGCATGGCGCCCAGCTGCGTGAGGAACAGCGCCCGGTCCTCGCCGCTGACCACCTTGGCGAAGTTCCCCCGCAGCGCGCCCAACGCACTCCGCGCATCCTCGATCAGCGCGTCCGTCGCCGCGCCCGGCGCCACGTTGGCCAGAATCCAGTGCGTAGTCGTTTCCAGCACCCGCGCCAGGTCCAGCAGCCAGCCGTACACCACCTCCACGTCGTAGCGCCCCTCGGCCCCGGCAAGGTCCGCCCGCACCTCGGGGGTGCCGCTGATGCGGCTGGCGACCAGCCACGCCCGCACCACCTCGGGAATGGAGTGCCCCGTGTCGCGCGAGGTGCGGTGAAGGAACGACGAGCCCATCAGGTCCACCAGGTCGTTCACCATCTGCGTGGTGACGATCTCGCGCCGCAGCCGGTGCGAGCGCAGGCGCTCCAGCCCCGCCGTCTCCACCGCCAGCGGGGGGAAGTAGTTCACCAGGTACGACTCCGTGGCCGGGTCGTCGGGGACGGAGCTGTCCAGCAGCTGCATCTTGGCCGCCATCTTGGCGTGCGCCAGCAGCACCGACAGGGTGGGCCGCGTCAGCCCGATCTTTTCCGCCCGCCGCTCGGCGATCTCGTCGGGGCTGGGAATGCCCTCGGCCTCGCGGTTCAGCAGGCGCTCGCGCTCCTGCGCCGCGATCAGCGCCGCGAAGTCGTCCAGCGCCTCCTTCGATCGCCGCTGGTCCAGCGACACCGCCAGCGACTGGCTGACGTTGTCGCGCAGCACCAGCTCCGACACCTGGTCCGTCATCGCCCGCAGCGTCTCGTTGCGCTGCTCCTCGGAAAGCGACCCGTCGACCACCAGCCCGTTCAGCAGGATCTTGAGGTTCACCTCGTGGTCGCTCATGTCCACGCCCGCGGAGTTGTCGAGCGCGTCGGTGTTCAGGCGCCCGCCCCGCAGGTTGAAGGTGATGCGCGCCCGCTGCGTGAGCCCCAGGTTTCCGCCCTCGCCGATCACCTTGCAGCGCAGCACGTCGGCATCCACGCGCACCGGGTCGTTGGTGGGGTCGCCCACCTCGGCGTGCGTTTCCTCGCGGTCCTTCACGTAGGTGCCGATGCCGCCGTTCCACAGCAGCTCCACCGGCGCGGTGAGCACCGCGCGGATCAGCGCCTCGCCATCCAGCGTCGCCACCTCGTCGCCCAGCCCCAGGGCGGCGCGGGCCTCGGGGGTCAGCTCCACCTCCTTGCTGCCGCGCGGCACGATCAGCGCGCCCGGCGAAAGCTTGGCGCGGTCGTAATCCTCCCACGACGAGCGGGGGAGGTCGAAGATGCGCTGCCGCTCCTCGAAGCTCACCGCCGGGTCGGGCGTGGGATCGATGAAGATGTGGCGGTGGTCGAAGGCGGCCAGCAGCCGGATCTGCCGGGAGAGCAGCATGCCGTTGCCGAACACGTCGCCGCTCATGTCGCCCACGCCCGCGACGGTGAAGGGCTCCGCCTGGATGTCCTTGCCCATCTCGCGGAAGTGCCGCTTGACGCACTCCCATCCGCCCCGCGCGGTGATCCCCTCCTTCTTGTGGTCGTAGCCGTTGCTGCCGCCGGACGCGAAGGCGTCGCCCATCCAGAAGCCGTACTCGGCCGAGACGGCGTTGGCCACGTCCGACAGGTGCGCCGTCCCCTTGTCCGCCGCGACCACCAGGTACGGGTCGTCGCCGTCGTGCCGCACCACGCCCTGCGGAGGCACCACGGTGCCCCCCACTAGGTTGTCGGTGATGTCGAGCAGCCCGCGCATCAGGGTGCGGTACTGCTCCTTCGCCTCCTCACCCATCGCGTCGCGGTCCGCCAGGCGCCGCCGGGTGATGAAGCCGCCCTTGGAGCCGCTGGGAACGATCACCGCGTTCTTGATCACCTGCGTGGTGACCAGCCCCAGGATCTCCGTGCGGAAGTCGTCGGGACGGTCGCTCCAGCGGATGCCGCCGCGGGCCACGGGCGCGCCGCGCAGGTGCACGCCTTCCATGCGTGAGGAGTGGACGAAGACCTCGTACAGCAGCCGCGTCTTCTTGAGCTCGTCCACGTCGGCCGAGCGCACCTTGAACGAGATGTAGGGCACGCCGCCGCTGCGCACGGTGGGGTCGGCGCCGCCCGTGCGGAAGTAGTTGGTGCGCACGGTGCCGCCGATCAGCGCCAGCAGCCGGCGCAGGGCGCGGTCGTCGGCCAGCGAGCTCACCTTTTCCATCTCGGCCGCCAGCGTGGCCCGTGCGGGCGCCTCGTCGCCGCCCGGGGCCGCGAAGCGCGCGTGGAACAGCTGCACCAGGCCGCGCGTCACGGCGGGGTAGGTGGCCAGGGCGCGCGCCACGGCGATGCGCGAGGGGATGGCCCCCACCTGGAAGGCGTACTCGGCGTAGGCGCGCAGCAGGTCTGCCTCGCGCCAGCGCAGGCCCGCCGCCAGCACCAGCCCGTTGAAGGGATCCTCCACCGCGTCGCCGGCGCGCACGGCCAGAAGCGACTCGGCCAGCAGCGGGGTGACGTCGTCGGGGATGGCCGTTCCCTCGCGCGTCTGCACGGCAAAGGAGTAGATCATCCTGTCCGGGGCGCCGGGCGCGCGCACCTG
>NZ_DATBNB010000198.1 GCF_036554565.1 Longimicrobium sp.
CACCCCGGCAAACGCGCGATTACGACCGCGGCACCCCGGCGATGGCGGCGTCGTACACCCGGCGGCGGAACCGCTGCATGTCTACCTCCATCCTGGGCAGGTAGGTGCGGTTGGTGAGCAGGACCACCCAGGTGCGGCTGACGGGATCGATCCAGATGGAGGTGCCGGTGACGCCCGTGTGGCCGAACGCGTACACCTGCTCGCACGCCTTGTGGTCGGGCACCTTGCCCTCGCGGCAGTACACCTC
The DNA here is from genome assembly GCF_036554565.1 of Longimicrobium sp. Taxonomy (NCBI): domain Bacteria; kingdom Pseudomonadati; phylum Gemmatimonadota; class Longimicrobiia; order Longimicrobiales; family Longimicrobiaceae; genus Longimicrobium; species Longimicrobium sp. The sequence goes on from NZ_DATBNB010000198.1 coordinate 248, forward strand.
CCATCCCAGCGCTCGCGTTCCCGCGCCGGGCTGCGGGCGGGTGAAGCCGCGGACGGTGCGGGTGTTGAAGACGCGGACGTCTTCCAGGCGGCCCTCGTTGGCGATCAGCGCGGCGAAGGCAGCCAGGTCGCGCAGGGTGGAGAACGCGCCCGCGTTGCCCGACACCCCGTCCAGCCGGCGCGCCACCTCGTCGAACGATCCCCCCGCGTACGGCTCGTCGGCCTCGGCCAGGTGAAGGGTCGGCGCGCAGTCGGCGCAGCCGGGGGGCACGCCCATGGCCGTGTGCGTCATTCCCAGCGGCCCCCACACGCGGCGCTGCAGGTACCGCGGCAGGGGCTCGCCCGCCGCGCGTTCCGCCACTTCCCAGAGGATGACGAAGCCGAGGTCGGAGTACAGCACGTCCTTGCCTGGCTCCAGCGCCAGCGGGCGCGACAGCAGGTACCGCCGCACCCGGGCGGGCGGAACGTCGGCGATGTCGGCGGCGCCGGCGCGGACCCCCGCGGTGTGGGTGAGCAGCTGGCGTACGGTGACGCGGTTCTTGTCGCCGCCGGAGAACTCGGGCACGTACTGCCGCACGGGCGCGTCCAGCTCCAGCCGCCCGTCTTCCACCAGCGCCATCACCGCCGCCGTGGTGGCGACCACCTTGGTGAGCGAGGCCAGGTCGAAGCGCGTATGGTGCGGCGTCACCTCCGGCGCGTCGTCATCCCACGTCGTCCGGCCGTAGACGGCGACGTGCTGGATGGCGCCGCGGTTGCCGATGGCGAGCGCGGCGCCGGGAAAGGCCCCGGCCCGGACCCGGGCGCGCACCAGGCTGTCGGCCCTGGCGCGGCTGGCGGGGGAGAGCGGCAGCGGCGGCGGGATGAACGCGCTTTCCACCAGCCCCGGCGGGCCCGGCCGCACGTCGCGGCGGCCCGCCTGCACGCGTGCGCCGGCAAAACCCACCAGCACGGCCAGCCCGGCGCAGATGATCAGGATCTTCGAGTTCTTGGTCTCGTACAGCACGTTCCGCCCGTGGATATCCGAACCGCCGCCCTTCCCCGCCCCGGCGGAAATGCAGGGACCTTGCCGTGCAATGGGAGGAGCGCGCGAAGGCGCGGCGGAGCCGAGGACGCCTCCCGCGGTTCTCCGCGACTCCGCGCCTCCGCGTGACCCCTTCTATCGACCTTGGCCGGACCTGGGCGATGCGGTCTTCCGCGACGCCGTCCGCGGACGGCGTCCCTTATCGGTGATGATCGACGCCGGACCTTCGATCCCGCAGCCGAGGAACCGCATGACCACGGCCATCTTGCGCGGTGCACGCACCGCCCCGTGGCACGGCCGCGTGGGCGATCTCATCGTCGGCGGGATTTGGCGCCCGGCGTTGCGCGGGCACCTTGTCCGCGGAGCCCCCAACGTGTTATCCTGCTTCGAGCTGCCGTTGCAGATCCGCATCGGCCGTCCCTCCGCGCGGTCTCCGCAAATCCACCTCCCCACGGCAATTCACGGCCGTACCGCCACCCCGACGTTCGCGAATGGACGATTCCTGCCGTGACGGGCAGAAAGTCGTCGCACCTTTTTGAAAGAGTGCCGGCACATGCAACTCCCACGGTTGTTCCGCACGCTCGCACCCCTCGCGGCTCTCGCGGCCTTCGCCGCGTGCGACCGCCCCACGGAGGCGCTCACGGGCACGCGCGCGCCCGGCGAGACGGCCCCGCTGCTTTCCGCCGGCGCCGACGCCATCCCGGGCCGCTACGTGGTGGTCCTGAACAGCAGCGTGGCCAGCCCGTCGGCGGCGGCGCACGAGATGGTGCGGGCCCACGGCGGCCGGCTGCACTTCAGCTACTCGTCGGCCCTCAAGGGCTTCGCGGCCACCCTGAGCCCCGAGGCCGTGGAAGAGCTGCGGCGCAACCCGCAGGTGAAGTACGTGGCCCCCGACGCCTGGGCGTACCCCGTTCAGACGCAGCAGCCCAACGCCACCTGGGGGCTGGACCGCATCGACCAGCGCACGCTGCCCCTGAACGGCACCTACGGCTACGGCACCACCGGCGAGGGGGTGCGCGTGTACGTGATCGACAGCGGCATCCGCACCACCCACGTGCAGCTCGCCGGCCGCGCCAGCGTGGGCGCCGACTTCGTGGGTGACGGCCAGAACGGCCAGGACTGCAGGGGCCACGGCACCCACGTGGCCGGCACCATCGCGGGCACCACGCACGGGGTGGCCAAGGGCGCGCAGGTGATCTCCGTGCGCGTCTTCGGATGCACGGGCGGCGCCACCTACTCCACCGTCATCGCCGCGGTGGACTGGGTCACGGCCAACGCGGTGAAGCCGGCGGTAGCGAACATGTCGCTGGGCGGCGGTGTGTACGCCCCCCTGAACGACGCCGTGACGGCCTCCATCGCCTCGGGCGTGACGTACGCCGTGGCCGCGGGCAACGAGAACGCCGACGCGTGCTCCGTCTCTCCCGCGAGCACCCCGGGCGCCCTCACCGTGGGCGCGACCGCGTCCAACGACTGGCGGTCGTCCTTCTCCAACTGGGGCAGCTGCGTAGACCTGTTCGCGCCGGGCTCCGCCATCACGAGCGCCTGGTTCACCAGCGACTCCGCCACGAACACCATCAGCGGCACGTCGATGGCCGCACCCCACGTCGCGGGCGTGGCCGCGCTGTACCTGCAGAGCCATCCCACGGCGGCGCCGGGGGCCGTGGCCCAGGCCATCGACAGCACCGCAACCAGCGGGGTCGTCCTCGACCCGACGGGCTCGCCCAACAAGCTGCTGTTCTCGCCGCTCACCGTTCCGGCCCCGGCTCCGAAGATCGTCCTGAACCCCGGCGTGCTGCGCTTCACGTTCCTGCGGGTCCCGGCGGCGGCGGCTTCGGCCGCGGCGGCGGACACCGGCGCCCGGCAGCTCTTTACGGCCAGCGGCGCGGGAGAGCCCCGGCTGGCGCCCCGCGGGTTCGACGCGCTGTACGCCGCCACGGTCACGGACTCGGCCGTTTCCGGTCCGATCAAGCTCGCGAACACCGGCAACGCCGCGCTGAACTGGACGGCATCCGCGGACCGCCCCTGGCTGGAGGCAGACCCCACCGAGGGCACCCTGAACGCCGGCTACGACGCCATCCTGCACACCACCGTTTCCGGCGGCTCGCTGGCCCTGGGCACGCACTCGGGCAAGCTGGCGGTGCACGACTCGGCGGCGGGCATCGCGACCGGCTACGTGGACGTGGTGGTGAACGTGGCGGCCGTGGCGGTGCTCACCCCCGGCACGCCGCTCACCGGCCTGGCGGCCCCCTCGGGAAGCGAGACGTTCTACTCGGTGGCCGTTCCCAGGGGGGTGACCAGCCTGACCATCAAGACCAGCGGCGGCACGGGCGACGCAGACCTGTACGTGCGCCAGGGCAACGCCCCCACCCTCATGGAGTACGACTGCCGACCCCTGATGGGCGGAAACGTCGAAGCGTGCACCGCCCAGTTCCCCGCCCCGGGCACGTACTACGTGATGCTTCGCGGCTCATCCAGCTACACGGGGGTCACCCTGTCCGCCGCGTTCGGCGGACCCCCGGCCGCTCCCGCCAGCCTTACGGCCGCCGTGGAGACGCCTACGTCGGTCCTGCTGAACTGGGCGGACCGCAGCGTGAACGAAACGTCCTTCACCGTGTCGCGCCGGTCGATGACGGGCGCGACCACCTGGACGGCCTGGCACGACGTGGCCACCCCGGTGGCGAACGCCACCAGCGCCTCCACCGGCGGCCTGACCGGCGACAGCACGTACCAGTTCCGCATCCGTTCCTGCGGCGCCGCGGGGTGCTCGGCATGGGCAGCCAGCGCGGCCATCACCATGCCCCCCGCCCCGCCCGGGCGGCCGGCGGCCCCGACCGGCGCGGCGGCGGCGGCCGTGTCCAACACCCGCCTCCGGGTGACGTGGACCGATGCCAGCAGCAACGAAACCTCGTTCAACGTCGCGCGCCGCATGCTGAACTGGTCCGACGGCACCCTGGGGCCGTCGCAGATCGTCGGCAGCCCGGCCCCGAACGCCACCGCCTTCGTGGACAGCACCGTGACCGCGGGGCAGACGTACCGCTACTACGTCCGCGCCTGCAACAGCGCGGGATGCTCGGCCTGGGCGTCCACGGCCAACATTGGGGCCCCCATCATTCCGATGCCGCCCACGGGCGTCACGGGCACGGTGGTTTCGGCCACCCAGGTGCAGGTTTCGTGGACCGACGCCAGCAGCACCGAGACGTCGTTCATCGTCTCTCGCCGGATGCTGAACCTGGACGGCACCTGGGCCGCGGCGCAGAAACTCGGCACTCCCCCGGCGAACGCCACCAGCTTCGCGGACGGCACCGCGACGGGTGGAAAGACGTATCGCTACTACGTCCGCGCCTGCAACGAGCGCGGCTGCTCCGACTGGGGCATCAGCGCCAACGTGGTGACCCCGGCCCCCTGACACGCGCCGGGTGGCAAGGGCACCAGAGAACCCCCATGGACGGTGTCCACGGGGGTTCTTCGTCCGGGGCCACCTCGCGCACGTCCATGGGCTGCCCGCGTCGGTGATGCAATGACGATATCCGGTGGCCATCTTGCGCGGCGAACGCCTTGCCCCGGTCTACCCGCGCGTGCGCGGCCTGATCGTCGGCGGAAGCGGCCCCGGCGCAAACGAAACGTCTTGTCCGCGGCGCGCCGGCGCATTATCCTGTCGCAGGCTGTTGCAGACGCGCATCGGCCGTCCCTCCCGCGGTCCCCCGTGAAAATCCACTGCCGTACGGCAATTCACGGGCGTAATGCCCCCGAACCGTCACCCACCGGACACTCCCTGCCGTGACGGGCGGGAATTCATTTCATCGCACCTTCTTTCCCGGAGCGCCGCCACATGAAAATCCCACGGTTCTTCCGCTCGCTCGCACCGCTAGCGGTGCTCGCGGCCTTCGCCGCGTGCGACCGCCCCACGGAGCCGCTCACCGGCGCGCGCGCGCGCGGCGACGCGGCCCCGCTGCTTTCCGCCGGCGCCGACGCCATCCCGGGCCGCTACGTCGTCGTTCTGAACAGCAGCGTGGCCAGCCCGTCCGCGGCGGCGCACGAGATGGTGCGGGCCCACGGCGGCCGGCTTCACTTCAGCTACTCGTCGGCCCTCAAGGGCTTCGCGGCCACCCTGAGCCCCGAGGCGGTGGAAGCGCTGCGGCGCGATCCCCAGGTGAAGTACGTGGCCCCCGACGCCTGGGCCTACCCCGTACAGACGCTGCAGCCCAACGCCACCTGGGGGCTGGACCGCATCGACCAGCGCGCGCTTCCGATGAACGGCACCTACGGGTACGGCCCCACCGGCGCCGGTGTTCGCGTGTACGTGATCGACAGCGGCATCCGCACCACGCACGCGCAGCTCGCCGGCCGCGCCAGCGTGGGCGCCGACTTCGTGGGCGACGGCCAGAACGGCCAGGACTGCAGGGGCCACGGCACCCACGTGGCCGGCACCATCGCGGGCACCACCCACGGGGTGGCCAAGGGCGCGCAGGTGATCTCCGTGCGCGTCTTCGGATGCACGGGCGGCGCTCCCTGGTCCACCATCATCGCCGCGGTGGACTGGGTCACGGCCAACGCGGTGAAGCCGGCGGTGGCGAACATGTCGCTGGGCGGCAGCGTGTACGCCCCCGCGAACGACGCCGTGACGGCCTCCATCGCCTCGGGCGTGACGTACGCGGTGTCGGCCGGCAACAGCACCGCCGATGCCTGCACCGCGTCTCCGGCGAGCACCCCCGGCGCCATCACCGTGGCCTCGAGCGACGCCGGTGACTTCCGTTCCTCCTTCTCCAACTGGGGAACGTGCGTCGACCTGTTCGCGCCGGGTTCCGCTGTCACGAGCACCTGGTTCACCACCGACTCCGCCACGAACACCATCAGCGGGACGTCGATGGCCGCACCTCACGTGGCGGGCGTGGCCGCGCTGTACCTGCAGGGCAATCCCACGGCGTCGCCGGCGGCCGTGGCCCAGGCCATCGACAGCAGCACGACCAGCGGAAGGATCAGCGACGCGATGGGCTCGCCCAACAAGCTGCTCTTCTCGCCGCTCACCGTCGAGACCCCGGCCCCGCGGATCGTCCTGGACCCCGGCGAGCTGTGGTTCACGTTCCTGCGGGTCCCGGCGGCGGCGGCTTCGGCCGCGATGGCCGACACCGGCGCCCCGCAGCTCTTCACGGCCAGCGGCGCGGGAGAGCCCAGGCAGGCACCCGGGAAGGCCGGTGCGCTCTACGCCGCCACGGTCGCCGACTCGGCCCTTTTCAGCCCCGTGAAGCTCACGAACGGCGGAACGGCCGCGCTGAACTGGACGGCATCCGTAGACCGCCCGTGGCTGGCGGCAGACCCCACGGAGGGTACCCTGAACGCCGGCTACGACGCCGTCCTGAACGCCACCGTTTCCGGCGCCTCGCTGGCCCTGGGCACTCACACGGGAACGCTGGCGGTGCACGACTCCGCGGCGGGCATCGCCACCGGCTACGTGGACGTGGTGGTGAACGTGGCCAACGTGGCTGTCCTTTCCCCGGGCACGCCGCGCACCGGCCTGTCGGGCGCCACGGACAGCGAGACGTTCTACTCGGTGACCGTCCCGAAGGGGGTGACCAGCCTGACCATCAAGACCAGCGGCGGCACGGGCGACGTGGACCTGTACGTGCGCCAGGGCAACGCCCCCACGCTCACGCACTACAACTGCCGGCCCTTCAGCGGCGGAAACGACGAGGAGTGCACCGCCCAGTTGCCCGCCGCGGGCACGTACTTCGTGATGCTTCGCGGCTGGTGGAGCTACGAGGGCGTCACCCTGTCCGCCACGTTCGGCGGGCCCCCGGCCGCCCCGGCCAGCCTGACGGCCGCAGTGGAGACGCCCACCTCGGTGCTGCTGAACTGGGCGGACCGCAGCGTGAACGAAACGTCCTTCACCCTGTCGCGCCGGGTGATGACGGGCCCGACCACCTGGACGGCCTGGCAGGACGTGGGCACCCCGGGGGCGAACGCCACCAGCGCCTCCAACGGCGGCCTGACCGGCGGCGGCACGTACCAGTACCGCATTCGTTCCTGCAACGCGGCGGGGTGCTCGGGATGGGCGGCCAGCGCGGCCGTCACCCTGCCCAGCCCCGCGCCGGTGGCGCCCGCGGCCCCCACGGGCGCGGCGGCGACCGCCGTGGCCAGCACCCGCATCCGGGTGACGTGGACCGACGCCAGCAGCAACGAAAGCTCGTTCAACGTCGCGCGCCGCATGCAGAACCCCGACGGCACCCTGGGGCCGTCCCAGATCGTCGGCAGCCCGGGCGCGAACGCCACCGCCTACGCCGACAGCACGGTGACCGCGGGGCAGACGTACCGCTTCTACGTCCGCGCCTGCAACAGCGCCGGGTGCTCGGCCTGGGCGTCCACGGCCAACGTTACGGCCCCCACCGTTCCGGCATCGCCCACCGGCGTCGCGGGCACGCCGCTTTCGGCCACGCAGGTGCAGGTTTCGTGGACCGACGCCAGCAGCAACGAGACGTCGTTCAACGTCTCGCGCCGGATGCTGAACCTGGACGGCACCTGGGCCCCGGCGCAGAACCTGGGCAGCCCCGCGGCCAACGCCACCAGCTTCGCGGACAGCGCCGCGACGGGTGGTAAGACCTACCGCTACTACGTCCGCGCCTGCAACGCGGCCGGCTGCTCCGCCTGGGGCATCAGCGGCAACGTGGTGACCCCGGCCCCGTGACACTCGCCGGGTAGCACGGGCACGAAAGAACCCCCATGGACGGTGTCCATGGGGGTTCTTCGTCTCGAGGCCCCGCTCAGTCCTGCCGGGGCTCCGGCGCGCGCACCGTGGGGTACGCGATGCCGAGCTGCTCCAGGTAGGTGCGGTAGCGCCTGGAATCGTAGTAGTACCTCCGCATCTGCGGCCGGTAGCGCTGCATGACCTGCGCGTTCATCTCCACCGGAGGCTGGTCGCCGGGGCGGATCAGCGGCTCGTACTTGATGTCGCGGGTCTGCACGTCGCGAAAGTAGCTCCACGCGCTGTCCACCAGCTCCGGCCGGGTGAACAGGTCCAGCAGCGTCATCGCGGTCGCCTTGGCCCCGGCGGTGGAGCCCTTGTGCGCGATGGGCGTGGCCATCGACACCGCGTTCGACCAGTGGTGCCCCGGCAGGTTGGGGATGTTGGCCGGATAGCGCAGGGTGATGGTGGGCACCACCCACGAGATGTCGCCGATGTCGTCGGACCCGCCGCCGCGGTTCTGCGCGGGCGGCACCCCGCTGTCGATCCTGGCCAGGGCCGTGTCCAGCCCCGGCGTGCTATCGTTCCCCAGCTCCCGCTGCAGGGCCCGGGCGAGCGCCTGGTCCGCGTCGTCCCACCGGGGCAGGCCCACGCGGCGGATGTTGTCGTACATCGCCAGGGCCACCGGGCGGTTGAAGTGCCGGGGCCACGCGGCGCCCAGCACCTGCACCGTATCCAGCGTGGTCCCCGTCATCAGCGTGGCCCCCTGGGCGATCTGGTTGCCGATCTCCCACAGCTCGCGGATGCGCGGATACTCGACCTCGCGGAAGTAGTACCATACCGCCGCCGTGCGCGGCACCACGTTGGGCTGGTCGCCGCCCTCCGTGATCACGTAGTGCGAGCGGTGCGGCAGGCGCAGGTGCTCGCGGCGGTAGTTCCACCCCGCGTTCATCAGTTCCACGGCATCCAGGGCGCTGCGCCCGCGCCAGGGCGCCCCCGCGGAGTGCGCCGTCTCTCCCTGAAAGCGGTACAGCACGCTCACCAGCCCGGTGCCGTCCGAAGGGCCGTAGGAGACGTTGAGGTTGCTCCCCACGTGGGTGAAGATGGTCACGTCCACGTCGCGGAAGAACCCCTCGCGGACGAACCAGGCCTTGGCCGCCACCAGCTCCTCGGCCACCCCGGGCCAGATGCGGATGGTTCCCCCGATCCGCTCGCGCTGCATCACCTTCCTGGTCGCGATCGCGGCGGTGATGACGACGGGGAGCCCGGAGTTGTGCCCCTCGCCATGCCCCGGCG
>NZ_DATBNB010000199.1 GCF_036554565.1 Longimicrobium sp.
GCTCCCGTGAGGGAGCGCCCTTTCCAACCTGCGGCGCAATCAGCTAGCCGTGTTACCGGCAGAGCCCAGGGGCTCTTGTCGCCAACCGCATATGCCGCAGTTTTCTCCCTGCAAGATATGCCTCCCGCGCCTCCCTGTCAACGCCCTCAGTAGTAGTGCACGGCTCCATGAGCCCATAGGTCGAACTCGCTCCGGATCTTCGCGGCGATCAGGTCGTACTCGGCGTGGACGCCCCGCTCCCACTTCCGGCTCACCGCCCAGCTGCAGTAGTCCGCCACCTGCAAGCACGGCTCGCTGTCCGCCGCCCACGACGCAGTGTGGTAGCTGGTGCCGGGCGCCACCTGCGACACGACGTTCGTGACCGCCTGGTGCATCAGCTTCCGCTTCTTCCGCGTTCCGAGAGACGCACCCACCACGAACAGCTCGTCCGCAGGAGTGGCCACTCGCGGGGCGAGGCGGCGCATGTGGTAGTACCACGCGTACTGGTAGAACGCCTCGTCCGAAATCCTGGTCTGCGGCTGCGCCTTGGATTTCTCCAGCAGCGTCACGTCGACCCGAAAGTCGTGGCGCCGCAGCAGATCGAACACGCGCGCCCGTACCGGCAGTGTATCGGAGGTGGCGTGGAACTCGGACATGTGGCCGTGACCCTCCCACGCCAGCTCCCGCCGGAGGTCCAGGAGCGCGTTGCCGACCGTGTATTCACAGACGACCGTCGTCAGGATGAAGTAGCGGCTCGCGCCCGGCTTTCGGCTGAAGTCGAAGTTTCCGCTCTCGTCCGCGAAGACGTGGATACGGGGCATGGGATCTCGATGGGTGCAGTGGCCTCTCTGTTCACAATGCATACTTTGAAGGAGCCGCGGCGGAAGGGGCCTGTCGAGGCGTGAGCGTCCACGTGCGAAGATGAATCGTTCTGCTCACGAGGAGCGGAGCGGGAACCGGTATTCTCCCGTCGTCGCCGACGAGGTCGGTCGCGACCACGACTCCCGATACCGAATCCTGGTCCCCTCTGAGAGGAGAACTTTCCATGAAGCTGAACACCCTGCGCTTGGCCGGCGTACTGTGCACTCTTGCGATCGCCACCGCCTGCGCCGACAACGGCGTGCTCCCCACCGACCCCGAGCTCACCACCATCACGGTGGCAGCCGAGGAGAACCGTACCGAGCTGCCCGTCAACGGCGCCCTGCAGCTCACCGCCACCGGGCGCGACCAGGACGGCGCCCCGATGGAGACGGGCACGCTCGCCTGGAGCAGTGCCGACACCACGCGCGCGAAGATCGACGGGCAGGGCGTGGTGACGGGCCGCGGCAACGGCAGCGTGATCCTTACCGCCGCCAGCGCCACCGGCATCAAGGGCACGCTGACGCTCACCATCCGCGGGGCCGTGCACCGCGGGCCCATCACACAGAGCGAAACCTGGCGCGAGGCCGACAATCCGCACTACGTCACCGACGACGTGGTGGTGGCCGGCACCAACTCGCCGCGGCTGACCATCGAACCCGGCGTGGAGATCCGCTTCGCCGAGCGCGCCGCCATCTTCATCGGCGGGGAGCAGCCGGGGAGCCTGACGGCCGATGGCACGGCCGCGAAAAAGATCCGCTTCCTCGCCGATGACGCGTCGCCGGCAAAGGGGCACTACTACGGCGTGTACTTCGACCGGCAGACGGGCGCCGGGTCCAGCATCCGCCACGCCGATTTCAACCACTGCGGCATCGAGCGGGGGCAGGTGAAGGTGGGCGCGGATGCCTGCATCGCGGCGGTGGAGCCCAACGTGGCGCCCACGATCGCGGACGTGACCATCCAGAACAGCGGCAGCAACGGCATCGTGATGATGGACGGAGGCGCATTCGGCCCCGGCTCGGCCAACGTCAGCGTCAGCGGGGCGGAGCTCTTTCCGCTCGTCATCGGAGCCGACTTCGCCGGCACCCTTCCCGACGGCGGCACCTTCGGCGGCAACGGCACCAACCGGGTGCGCATCTTCTCCAACGAGCCGCTGACGCGGACGCAGACCTGGGCCAACCTGGGGATCGCCTACTCGGTGAGCGGCGACCTGATGATCGGCGGCGGCAGCTCGCCCGTGCTCACCCTGGCGGACAGCGTGGTGCTGCGCATGGCATCGGGCGCCACGGTGTACGTGGGCAACTGGTCGGGGAACGGCGAGCCCGGCGGGCTGGTGGCGCTCGGCAGCCGCGCGGAAACGGCGGCGGGACCGGTGGTCTTCACCCGCATCACCGCCGACTCGGACGCGCCCGGCAAGGGCTACTGGGACGGCATCCTCTTCGCCCGCCAGGCGCTGGGCGGCAGCCGGCTGCGGAACGTGTCGGTGGAGTGGGGGGGCGGGAGCGAGGGCGCCATCCTCACCCGCGGCGACCGGGGCGCGTTCATCACCGACAGCTTCATCACGGGTTCGGCCGGCTGCGGCATCTGGGTGGACCCGATGGGCAAAACGCCCACCGACCTTTCGGCCGGCGCGCTGAACAACGTGTTCGTGAACAACGACGGCGACGCCTTCTGCGTGGGCGACTTCTAACCGCCCGACGGTGGCACGCGAGGCGAGGGCTCGGCGGAGCGATCCGCCGGGCCCTGCCGCATCGGGCCGCCGCGCCCTGGGTCGATCATCCCATGCCGTGCCCGAACCTCGCCGGTAGACTCGTATCCGTCCGCCGCCGGCGCCGCGCGCCGGCGGACCCACTCTCCACCACGGACCGTCCGATGCCATCCATCGCCGCCCGGCTGGACCGCCTGCACGCCCGCGTCCGGGCCCATCCGCTGCTCTACCGCTTCACTCTCGCCACGCGGCTGCTGCTGGCCATGGGGTTCATCCCCACGGGCATGGTGAAGCTGCTGGGAATGAGGTTCACGCACATCGGCACCGACTCGCCGGTGGGGATGCTGTTCGAGGTGCTGTACGACGGAGGAGGGATGTACTGGCGGTTCCTCGGCGCGGTGCAGGTGGCGGCGGGGGTGCTGATCCTGGTTCCCGCGACGGCCACGCTGGGGGCGATGATCTTCTTTCCGTTGATCCTGAACATCTTCGTGATCACCGTGTCGTACGGATTCCGCGGAACGCCGTTCGTCACCGGGCCGATGGTGATGGCCTCGCTGTACCTGCTGTGCTGGGACTACGACCGGCTGCGCGGAACCGTGCTCTCCGGCCGGTACGGCGAGGGGCAGGCGCTGGATCCGCCGGTGCGGTCGCTGGGCGCGCGCTGGGAAGGGATCGCCTACGCGGCGGGTGGATTGGCGGTGATGGGCGTGCTGATGGCCATGCGCATCCAGGCGCCCGTCCGCGCCGCCTTCGTAATGTCGTGCCTGGCGATCGGCGCGGCGGCGGCCGTCGCTGCGCTCGCCGGGGCCTGGAGCGCGTGGAAACGGCGGGATCCCGTCCTGGCCGGTCCGCGCTGACGCCCGCC
>NZ_DATBNB010000200.1 GCF_036554565.1 Longimicrobium sp.
GCGCCCACGCCGCCGCCGTCGCCCAGGACCAGCCACTCGCCATCCGCGTCCGCGAGCGGCGGCGCGTCGGGAAGCGGGGCCCAGCGGATCTCGTGAAGCAGGCTCTCCGGGTCCGCCGCGCGGGGGCGCCGCGCCGCGTCCAGCCGCTGCACGCAGAAGCCTTCCGCGAGGGCCAGCAGCCGCCCGTCCTCCGAGAAGAGGCGCACCTCCGCCTCCAGCCGGTCGCTCCCGGGAACGCTTCCCGGCGCCAGGCGCGCGTGCGACCACTCCGGCGCCTCCCCGGCGGCGAACAGGCGCCAGCGGCGCACTCCGCACGGCAGGTACACGACGCCGGCCGGCGCGGCGTCCGCCGCGGCCATCGCCTGCAGGGCGGCGTCCAGCAGCGCGGGGTGCAGCAGGTAGCGCGCGGCGTCCGGCCCCACCGCCGCGGGCGCGCGCAGCCGAGCCAGCGCTTCGCCGGGTCCCCGCCACAGGGTGTGGATCCCCTGGAACGCCGGCCCGTACTCCAGCCCCCGGGCGCGCATGGCCTCGTAGAACTCGCCCACGGGAACGGCCTCCGCGCAGCGCGCGAGGACCGCGTCGCGGTCCAGGACCGCCGCGGCGTCCGGGCCGGGCGCGGCGATGCGGATGGTTCCCGCCGCGTGCGGCGTCCACGCCTCCGCCCCGGCGGACTCACGGCTGCACACGCGGAAGCGCAGATCTCCCGCCCCGGCGGGCGCGAGCACCAGTTGCACCCGCCGCGTCCCTTCCTCCGGCAGCGCGAGCAGGCGGTCGAAGACGACGTCCTCCAGCGTGGCCGCGCCGTCGTCCCCATCCACCCGCGCCGCGGCGGCCGCCAGCTCCAGGAAGCCGGCGGAGGGGAGCACCGCCGTCCCCTGCACGCGGTGGTCGCCCAGGAAGTGCGGATGCAGGGCGCCCAGGTCGCACTCCCAGAAGCGCTCCCCGGCCGGCTGCGACGAGCTCAGGTGCGTGCCGAGCAGCGGATGCCCGCCAGACGGCGGCGCGGCGCCGGAAGGGAGGTCGCCCCCCGCGGGAAGCTGATCGTACCAGTAGCGCTCCCGCTGCCAGGCGTACGTGGGAAGCGACAGGCAGCGTCCCCCGACCGGGTGCAGCCGGGCCCACTCCACCGGGTACCCGCGCGCGTACAGCTCGCCCAGCGTCGCCATCAGGGCGAGGACCGGGTCGCCCTCGCGGGCGTGCGAGGCGAGAGCGGCCACCTCGCGCCCCGCGCCGCGGGCGGTCTGGCGGATGGCGCCCAGCAGCACCGGGTGCGGCCCCACCTCGACGAAAGCGTCGAACCCCGCGTCCAGGAGCGCCCGGGTGGCGTCGGCAAAGCGGAAGGGGTCGCGAAGGTTGCGCTCCCAGTACGCGGCGTCCAGCGCCTCGCCGGGGAGGAGGGCGCCGGTGACGGCGGAATAGAAGGGCACCCCCGCGGCGCCGGCGCGCAGGCCGTCGAGCGCGCGGCGCAGTGGGGCGCGCAGCGGCTCCATCTGCGGGCTGTGCGAGGCCACGTCCACCTTCACCCG
>NZ_DATBNB010000201.1 GCF_036554565.1 Longimicrobium sp.
GAAAGAAGAGGCCGCCCGAATCTTTGGGCGGCCTCTCGCGTCAGCTCCGTCCCCGCGCTGGCGGCATCCGTCACCAGCAGCAGGGTGCCATGCGAGTCGCGCACGTTCCACTCCGTGCGCTGCGCCGGATCGGTGGACGGCGTTTCGCGGAGCGGATAGTCCGCCGGGATCGGTCCGTCCTCTGCCCAGCGGCCGGCGGGGCACCATCCCCCAGCCGCCATCCCCCGCTCCATCGCCACGTCCAGCGCGGCCCGGTCCACCCCCGTCTGTCCGCCGGACACCAGCGTCAGCGTTAGCGGCACCCCATTCGCCACGAAACGAACTGTCAGGCCGCGACGGGTGTGGGGCGCCACTCCGTCCGGTGCACCGCCTTCACCAGCATCGGCCCCACCGTTTCCAGCATGTACACCTCGTCCTCGCCGAAGGGCACGGCCTGATAGTCGAAGTGGCAGATCGTGCCGAAGAGCGTGCCATCATCCTCCATCAGCGGCACGCCGCAGTACGACTGCACCACCGGCTGCTTGGGATGGCCGGCCACGCGCTCGTCGTTGGCGGAATCCTCGGTCATGAAGGTGCGGGCCGTCTCGCGCACGTAGATGCAGTACGAGTCCAGCACCGGCTGGTCGGGGCAGCGTTCGACGGTGGGGTCGTCGCGGTCGATCAGGTGCAGGTTGCGCAGCGTGCCGCCCTCGAAGCGGAAGACGGCGGTGAACCGGTGCGGACCCAGGCTGTTCAGATAGCGCAGTGCCGGCCGCACGCCCTCGCGGCCCAGCACGTCACGGAAGTGGGCAACGGCCTCACGACGTTCCATCAATCGGCATCTCGTTCGATAGTTCCACGGCAGTGAAGCGAGCCGACGACATTCTGCAAAGCTTGCACCAGCAAGAAGTTGCGTCCGAAACCATCCATCGGCCCGCGACCCGCCGTCAGAGCCGGTAGGCGGTCTGCACCAGGCGCTTTTCTTCCTCCCCTTCGATCAGCGCCTCCACCTCTACGTAGGGCTCCAGCCCGCTTCCCTTCAGCTTTTCGCGGAAGAGCTGGTCCAGCTGAAAGATGCCGGCCGAGTTGCTCATCTCCACCCGGATGCGCACGGGTTTTTCCACTCCCGCCTCGATGTGAACGGCCTCGATGGCGGCGGCGGAAATGGAGTGGATGCTCATCGTTCCCTCGATGCCCATGGAGATGCGCGAGCGGCCCTTGGCCATGTCCAGCGCATCCGCCACGCGCACCACGCCGGCCTCCAGCGTCAGCGGGCTGCCGCCCGAGCGGTGGCCGATGATGGCGTGCAGCACCTCCGACCGAACGATGGCGGCCGTCCCGGGGTGGGGATAGATCTCCGGCAGCAGCTCGCGAAGCTTCATCTGCGCTACGAAGAGCGAGAACTCCTCGTGGTCCTTGCGATGGATGCTCATTCCCGCGTCGTGAAGCAGCGACGCGAGCACCACCACCACCTCGGCATCCTCGGGGGTCATCCCATAGTTCACCACGACGCCGGGCTGAACGCCGGCCGCCATCACCACGCGCAGCAGCTTGCTGGCCAGGTTCATCACGATCTTCACGTGCACCGGCCCGTGATCCGTCATCTGCAGGCGCTCGACGGCGTTCACGTTCGCGGCCAGCCACAGCGCGTACATTTCGTCGTCGGCGTTCAGCCGCTCGATCAGCCGTTCGACCTTGGGATTGCCGCGCGAGGGCACGTTCAGCGTAAGGCGATGCGAGAACCGCTCTTCGACCGTGCGGCCGAAGGTGGCCCGCGGATCCGCCGGGTCCAGGATATCCGTCATTCGTTCCGTCTCCGTCATGTTCCGGGTGTGTCGGTGTTCCGCCATCTGATTACGCACGTTCGGTTCCGGCCTGCGCCGCAAGGAACCGCGCGGCCTCGCCCTCTGCCCAGAAGCGGGGCCGACGTGGCGAGCCGGCGATGAACCCCACGTGTCCGCCGTGCGGCGTGAAGGCGGTATACAGGCAGGGGTTGGCGTCGATGTCGGCGTGGGGGATCGCGCGCTCGTCCACGAACGGGTCGTCCGTGGCGTGCACCAGCAGCGTGGGAACGCGAATCCGTGCCACGTACCCCGCCGAGCTGGAGCGCGTGTAGTAGTCCTCCGCATCGCGAAAACCGTGGAGCAGCGCGGTGGCCGCGTCGTCGAACTCGCGGAAGCTGCGCGCCCGGCGGATGCGCTCCGCGTCCAGCCGGTCGCCGATCAGGTGCTGCTTGCCCGCAAACTTTCCCCGCAGCCGGCGGACGAAGTGGCGCACGTACACGCGCCCCATGAACGACCGGTCCAGCTTGTCGCTGCCGGCGCCCAGGTCGAAGGGGATGGAAACGGCGGCCGCGGCGCGGATGCGCGAGCCGGCGCCGCGCTCGCCCAGGTACTTCAGCAGCACGTTCGCGCCGAGGGAAAAGCCGACGCCCAGGAGCGTGGCGCGGGGATAGCGCCCGGCCAGCAGATCCAGGAGAAAGGCCGTGTCGCCCGTCTCTCCCGCGTGGTAGAAGCGCAGTGCGCGGTTGGGCTCGCCGCTGCACCCGCGGAAGTTCATGGCGACGGAGCGGATGCCCTGGCCGGCCAGCGCGCGGCAGGTTTCCAGCATGTACGAGGAGTTGCTGCTCCCCTCCAACCCGTGGATCACCAGGCAGAGCGGCGAATCGTCCCCCGCGGCGGGCGCTCCCTCCACCGTGGCGAAGTCCAGGTCCAGGAAGTCGCCGTCGGGCGTTTCCACCCGCTCGCGGCGGTACGCAACCCCGTGCGGAGGGCGGATGAAGCGGCCGGCGACGGTCTGCGCGTGGGCCCCGGGAAGCCAGCGGGCGGGGCGAAAGGGCGTGGGCGTGAACGGAATGCGATCGGTCATCGCGGCAATCTATCAGCAAACCCCTTTCCGCCGGCACCCGTCCGCGCGATAATTTGGAACGGGCTGCGTCACGGATTCGTGTCGCCATCCGCTCCCCTTCCCCGCACTCCCGCCGTGTGGCTCCTTCCGTTCCTCGCGCAGGTGTCGTCGCTGGCCGTCCGCACCTTCTACCGCCTGACGGTGGCGGGAAAGCAGGTGCCGCCGGAGGGCCCGGTGCTGATCGTCGCCAACCATCCCAACTCACTCGTGGACCCGGCCGCCGTCGCGGCGGTCGCCGGCCGCCCCGTGCGCTTTCTGGCCAAGGCACCGCTGTTCACGGACGCCGCCGTGGGCTGGCTGGTGCGCGGGTCGGGCGCCATCCCCGTCTACCGCCACGCCGACAACCCCGCCGAGGTGGGGAAGAACGAAGACACCTTTCGCGCCGTGCACCAGGCGCTGGCCGACGGGGCGGCGGTGGGCATCTTTCCCGAGGGGGTGAGCCACAGCGAGCCGTCGCTGGTGCCGCTGAAGACCGGCGCGGCGCGCATCGCCCTGGGCGCGGCGGCGATCCTGGGGGGATCGTTCCCCGTGGTCGCCGTGGGGCTGACGTTCCGCAAGAAGCAGCAGTTCCGCTCCGAGGCGCTGGTGATGGTGGGCAAGCCGGTGGAGTGGGACGACCTGGCGGGCCGCGGCATGGACGATCGCGAGGCGGTGGACCTGCTGACGGAGCGAATCGACCGGGCGCTGCACCGGGTGACGCTGAACCTGGAGCGCTGGGAAGACCAGCCGCTGGTGGAAACGGCGGAGGCGGTGTACGCGGCGGAGTTCCCGGTAGACCCGTCACCCGTGGCCCGCGTCGCCCGGCTGCGCGAGACGGCGGACGGGCTGGCGCGCCTGCGGTCGAAGGAGCGGGGCGGATGGGAGCAGGTGGCGTCCGCCGTGTCGTCGCACGCGCGGGCGCTGCGGGTGCTGCGGATGACGCCGGTGGAACTGAAGGCGTCGGTGGGAAAGGTGGAGGCGGGCAAGTGGGTGGCGCGCCAGCTGGGCGTGCTGCGCGCGCTGATCCCCATCGCCATCGTGGGGATCATCATCTTCTACATCCCCTACCGCGCCACGGGGTTCGCGGAGGCGCGCGCCCGGCCGCCGCAGGACATCCGCGCGACCTTCAAGACGCTCGTGGGCGCGGTGCTGCACGCGGTGTGGACCATCGTCCTGGCGGTGGCCGTCTGGTGGCGCTGGGGATGGAAGTACGGCCTCGCGGCGCTCGTCGTGCTCCCCGTCCTGGCCTGGGTAACGCTCTGGACGGTCGACATGTGGAACCGCGCCCGGGGCGAGGCGCGCCGCTTCTATCTGCGCGCCCGCCGCGCCGAGGCCATCGAGGACCTGCGCATCCGCCAGCGCGCGCTCGCGGAGCGGCTCGCGGCGTTGTGGGAGACCGTGAAGGCGTGATCTGACTTCCCAAAGAGTTTCACGCAGAGGACGCCGAGATGACTGAGAGGACGCAGAGAACTGCACCATCGCGGTGTGTCCTCTGCGTCCTCTATTTTTCCTCTGCGTCCTATGCGTGAAACTGCCGTTCGT
>NZ_DATBNB010000202.1 GCF_036554565.1 Longimicrobium sp.
GCTGTCGGAGCGCGAGGTGGCCAACAAGGAACGGATGATCGCCTGCCACGCCTCCCAGCGCGACACGCTCGCCCGCTTCCCGCGGGATGCCGAGCGCTTCCGCCTCTCCCCCGGCCACGACTTCACCCGCCCGCCCCGCCCCGGCAAGCTGAACTACGAGCTCTGGGGATGGATGACGGGCGACGAGTGGCGCGCCCGGGCCGCCGAGGCCATTGCGGAGCTGGGGCTGGCGAGCCTCGACCTCCCCCAGAACCGGGGGAGCGTCGTCGCCGGGTCAGCGAAGCCGGACTTCGTGCTGTCGATGCCCCGGATCTATTCGCCCCCGCCGGGCTTCGATCTCCGCCCCGCGCCTCCAGGGAGCGAAGCCGCCGCATGAGGCTGATGGTGATGACCGTGGCCTTTCCGTTCGCCCCGCGTAAAGCGGGAATGCGTGCGGCGGCGGCGGGCTTTCGCGCGCGGATGCACGGCGCGGCCGAGCTGTAGCTGGACGACGCAGGCGGGAGGGCTGCTCTTCGTGACGAACCGGGACTGACGACTTACGTGCAGAACGCGATGGATAGCAGGAACTCGGCGGCCCCGGCAGGGGCGAACCGCGGATGACGATGGTAGCCACTCGCCGGCGCGCGCCCGCGCCGGCCCCGCTGGAGGCGGTGGAGCTTCCGTGGATCGAAGTCGCGGGATCGTACTTCCAGGACGACACCGGGGCGGCGTGGACGCCCATCGGCTACAACGATGCGTTGACGTGGCGGGAACTGCGTCCGCTGTACGGCCGCAAGGACGTGGAAGCCGCCGACCGGCACCTGCGCTGGCTGGCGGAACATGGGGTAACCGTCATCCGCATGATGCTGGAGTGCGCGCACCAGGGAAAGTACCTGGAGCGGCCCATCGGCCGGTTCTCGCGGCCCGTGGTGCAGTTCTGGGACGACCTGGTGGCCCTGTGCTCGCGCCATGGCCTGCGGCTGATGCTCACGCCGTACGACACCTTCTGGACGTGGATCCGCTGGGCGAAGCATCCCCTGAACCGCGACAACGGCGGGCCGAGCAGCGGCGCCAACCACCTGCTGCGCTGCCGCGACACGCGCCAGGCGGTAAAGGACCGGTTCAGCTTCATGGTGGAGCGGTGGGGCGGCAGCGGCGTGGTGATGTCGTGGGATTTGTGGAACGAGATCCACCCGGCCCACGCCGACTCGCAGCTGGACTGCGTCGACGTGATGAACGAGTTCATCGCCGAGATGTCGGAGCACGTGCGCACGCTGGAAATGCGGCTGTACGGCCGGACGCGCCCGCAGACGGTGTCGATGTTCGGCCCCGAGCTGCGGGCGAGCCCGCACGTGCCGCTGGCGGACGCCGTCTACCGGCACCCGTCGCTGGACTTCGCGACGACGCACCTGTACATGGCGGGGAGCATCGACGACCCCGCCGACACGGTGGCGGCGGCCATCGACACGGGGCGGCTCGTTCGCGAGGCCCTCGGCGAGATCCGGGACGGGCGCCCGTACCTGGACACGGAGCACGGCCCCATCCACGCCTTCAAGGACAAGAACAAGACCCTGCCGGAGGTGTTCGACGACGAGTACTTCCGCCACATGCAGTGGGCGCACCTGGCGTCGGGCGGGGCGGGCGGCGGCATGCGCTGGCCCAACCGCAAGGTGCACAAGCTGACGCCGGGAATGCGCCGGGCACAGCAGGCCGTCACCGGCTTCCTGGGGCTGATCGACTGGCCGCGCTTCCGCCGCCGCAACCTGAACCACGAGATCCAGCTGGGCACGCTGGGGCTCACCGTCTGCGGCTGCGGCGACGAATCGCAGGCCATCGTGTGGCTGCTCCGCACTGACTCGCTGGCCCCCGACGGCCGCGTGCGCACCGATGCCGAGCCGCTGGTCACGCGAGTCGGCGTGCCGGGGCTGCAGCCGGGCCGCTATTCCGTCGTCGCGTGGAACACCCGTGCCGGCGCGGAGTGCTCCCGCGCGGAGGTTGCGGTCACGGGCGATGGCGGGTTGTGGATCGAGAACGTGTCGGTCGCGACGGACCTGGCTTTGGCAATTCGGCAGGTGGAGTAACTGCGGGGGGTCACGCGGAGGCGCGGAGGGCGCGGAGAACGGCGAGGGGTGCTCGTTCGATGAGCGTTGACCGCGATGATGGGGCTCCACTACTGTAGAAGCATGGATTACCTCGAGCGAATCACCATCGACCCAGCGGTGCGCAGCGGAAAACCTTGCATCCGCGGCACGCGCATTACGGTGCAGGACGTTCTCGAGTACATGGCGTCGGAGATGACGGAAGACGAAATCCTGTCTGACTTCCCCGACCTGAGTGCCGACGACCTCCGCGCCGTACTCCGCTATGCGGCTAACCGCGAGCGCCGGCTGTTCGCGGTACCGGGTTGAAACTGCTCTTCGACGAGAACCTTTCCTTCCGGCTCGCCGGTCGCCTCGCTGATCTCTACCCTGGTTCAGTCCAGGTCCGGGATGCGGGGCTGTTAGGTGCCGACGACGCGGTAATTTGGGCGTATGCCGCGGAGCACGGCTTTCTCGTCGTCTCGAAGGACACAGACTTCTACGAGCGAAGCGCGCTGCTCGGAGCTCCTCCGAAGGTCGTGTGGCTTCGTGTGGGGAATGCGTCCACGCGCACGATCGCGGACCTGCTGAGACGCGAGCACATCCTCATCCAGCGCCTCACCGACGATCCGGACGCGACGTTCCTGCCGCTGGACCTGTAGAGCACCAACAAAAAAACTCACGCGGAGAGCGCGGGACGCGGAGACGGGAGAACTGCCTCTCCTCTGTTCTCCGCGACCTCCGCGCCTCCGCGTGAGACGTTCTGTTCCTTATCGTACCGGAGCAGCCTCGGCACCCGGCGGGTTGCGGATGATGATGGTGTCGCGCGGAGCAGGCGTCGGCGGCGGCGGCACCGGCTGCGGCTGTGGCTGCTGCGGCTGGGGTTGCGGCGGCGTTGGTTGCTGCGGCTGAGGCTGCGGCGTCGGCTGCTGCGGCTGAGGCGGCTGCTGGGGTAGCGGCTGCTGAGGCTGCGGCTGCTGGGGTTGAGGCTGCTGCGGCTGAGTCTGAGTCTGCGGCGGCCGCTGGGGCTGCTGCGCAGGCGGACGCGCCGGCTGACGAACCGGTTGACGCACGGGCTGGCGCACCGGCTGCCGGGGCTGCTGAGGCTGCGGGCGCGCGACGGGCACCTGTGCGCCAGGTGCACGCGGCTGCTGCGGCGCGGGCTGGCTGGTCGCCGGGGGGAACGCCGTCCCGGGGTTCGACGGGGTGCTGCCGGAGGTGGCGGGTTCAGCGGGCTCGTCGCCCGGCGAGGGCGCGGAGCCCTCGTCCGGGTTGCCGGACGACTCGGGCGTCGACGGCTCGATCTCCGTGCCGGTCACCACCTCGCCAGTCTGGCCGCTGCCCTCCACGGGCTCGCCTTCCTTCAGCGCGGTGCCGGCCGCCTCCTTCTCCGGCTCTCCCCCGCCCCCGCCCGACACCATGGCCCACATGCCACCCGCGCCCAGCACCAGCGCGGCAATCAGCACGATCAGCCAGGTGTTGCTGCGCTTCGGCTTGGCCGCCGCGGTGCTGGGCGGCGGCAGCGGGTGGCGGTCCACCGGACCCGTCGCCACGGCCGCGGCAACAGGCCGCACCGGCGGAGCAGCCGGTGGCGGCTCCGGCGCCGAAGGCGGTGCCGTGGGCGCCACGACGGTGCCATCATCCACGTCGTCCATCGCCGCGACGCCCATGGCGCCACCGGCCATCGCCGCGGGGGCGATCGCCGTCTCGTCGTCCTCGCGCGCGGCCGCGTCCAGTGCGTCGGCGAACGAGTCGGCATCGGGATAGCGGTCGGAGGCCTTTTCCGACATCGCCCGCATCAGCACCTCGTCCACCGCGGCGGGCACCTCGGCGTTCAGCTCGCGGATGGGTCGGCGCACCTTCCACGACGTGGGCACCTGCCCCGCCTCGGCCACGAACGGCCGCTCGCCCGTG
>NZ_DATBNB010000203.1 GCF_036554565.1 Longimicrobium sp.
GCGGTGTGCGTACAGGGGAAGGCCCCGGGCGGGTCGCGACAGCGGCCCCGCCGGGGCATTTCACCTGCTCAGGCGGGCGGTCCGCCTTCCATCCGCCGTACGCCGGTGGGGGCGGAGAGGGCTTGCAGCGCCGCTCCCAGCCGGCCGAACATCACCTCGATCTCGGCCAGGTTCGTGGCGCCCACCGAAAGGCGCACCCAGCCGGTATCTTCCTTCATCCCGAACGCCTGGAAGGGCACCGCCGCGAGTCCGGCGGCCGCCAGCAGGTACTGGCGGATCTGCTCGTTGGTGGCCAGCACCTCGCCCTCGGGCGTCTGCCACCCGTGCAGGGCGAACTGCGCGCTCAGGTAGATGGCGCCCATGGGGGTGATTGCCCGCACGGGGAAGCCCGCGGCGCGTAGTGCCTCGATCCCGGCGTAGAGGGCGTCGAGGCGCGCTTCCACGCCCTGCTTCATCTCGCGGTGGTAGGCCACGATCTCGTCGGTGGCCCCGATCATCTTCGCCGTGGCGATCTGCTCGGCGCGGGGAGCCCAGGCGCCCACGTGGGCCAGCACGCTCGCCATCCGCTGCGTGATGTCGACGGGGGCCACCGTCCACCCCACCCGCACCCCGGTGGCCGCGAACGACTTGCTGATGCCGTCCACGAACACCGTGTAGGCGGCCATCGCGGGGCGCAGCGTCACCGGGTTCACGTGCATGGTGTCGCCGAAGGTGAGCATCCAGTACACCTGGTCGTACATCACGTACAGCGGGCGCTCGCCGGGGCCGCGGCGGGCGTTCTCCTCCAGCACCATGTCGCAGATCTCGCCCAGTGCCTCGGGGGTGAAGGCGGTGCCGCACGGGTTCAGCGGCGAGTTGAGCGCCAGCAGCCGCGCGCCGCGCACCGCGTCTTCCAGCAGGGCGCGGGTGGGGAGGAATGCGTCCTCCGCGCGGCAGGTGACGGGCACGCCGCGCGCGCCGGACAGGTGCACGTAGTGGTTGTTGTTCCACGAAGGCACCGGGTACACCACGACGTCGCCCGGATCCACCAGGGTGGAGTAGACCGAGAAGATGCCGGGGCGCGATCCGCCGGTGATCAGCACCGAATCCACCCCGTACTCCAGCCCCAGCCAGCGCTCGAAGAAGTCGGCGACCGCCTTGCGCAGCGGCATCACCCCGTCGGAGGGCGGGTAGTTGGTTTCGCCCGAGCTCAACGCCTGGACGATCTCGCGCTCCAGGTAGCCGGGAATGCGGAACTCGGCGGGCGAAAAGTCGCCCACCGTCAGGTTGCAGATGGTTTCGCCCGCCGCCACCATGGCGCGGATGTCCCCGGCGATCTTCAGGATTTCGGAGCCCACCAGCCCCGCCGCCATCGCCGAAACGCGTCCGTCCGTCATCGCCCCGTGCACTTTGCTGATGGATTGTCTGCGAACCGGCGGCAAATTAGCCGGGGGCGCACCGCCGCGACAGGGCGCCCCGGCGTTCGTCTTGCACCCGCGGCGGGCGGATGGACAGACACTTTCGACGATGGAGGCCCGTGAAGCTGTGGATCGATGCGGACGCCGCACCGCGCGACGTAAAGGAGATCGTCTTCCGCGCCGCCAAGCGGCTGGAGATGCAGACGGTGCTGGTGGCCAATCAGCGGATGCCGGTGCCGCCCGGCAACCCGTTCGTCACCGCGGTGCGGGTGGAGGGCGGCCCCGACGTGGCGGACCTGTACATCGTGGAGCAGGCCACGCCGGGAGACGTGGCCGTGACCGCCGACATTCCGCTCGCGGCAGCGCTGGTGGAAAAGGGAGTGGCGGTAATCGACCCGCGCGGCGACGAGTTCGATGCGGAGAACGTGGGCGAGCGGCTGGCCGTGCGCGACTTCATGGACGGGCTCCGCGGCGCGGGGGTGGAAACCGGCGGCTCGCGCCCGTACGGGCCCAAGGACAAGCAGGCGTTCGCCGGCTCGCTCGACCGCATTCTCACGCGCGCGCTGCGCCGGCGCTGACGCGGGCGAGGGCCGGCGCTACGGCCCCGCCCGCGACAGTGGATCAGAGTGCCCAGGGCGTCGTGGAGTCGTACAGCGCCTTCGCGGGCTTCACCGAGATGTGGACGTGCTTGTCGTGCGGGTTCTTGCCGGTGTAGGGCCGCCAGGCCCACGCCGGCTGGCCGCCCATGGGGGCCGAGTTCGCGATCCTGCGGTTCCAGATGATGTACTTCACCCGCGGGTCCTTGGCCTTGCGGATGGCCTCGGCGATGGCGTTGGCGTCGCAGCCGTTTGCCGGGTCGTGGGTGATGTCTATCGCGGTGACCACGCCCTTGCCGGCGTCCTTGACCCAGGGATTGTGGTCGGAATTCGTATTCTCGTGTGCCTTGTCGCCGATGTCGCCGTCATGGCTCTTCCTGCGGCCGGGGGCGCGGGCGTTCAGTTGGTTGCGGAGGGTGATCAGCCCCTTCGCGGTGCGGTACGCGATGACGGTCTCGGCGTTCTCGGCCCTTCCGGAGTCGAGAGGCTGGGGGTTGACCTCGGTGGCCGCCTCGACGTCGTCGCCGTAGTTGGGGGTGCGCACGCCGCCGTCCTGGTCGTCGTCCTCGTCCTGGTGATGGTGATGGTGCGAGTCGTGGCCGACGTCGTCGTCGTCGTGGGAGTGATAATCGTCGTCCTGCTGCATGGGGCTCATCCGTGCGCCTGGTGATGGTGGGAACCGGAACCTCGCGGACCTGCGCCGTAATAGATGGGATGGTTCCCGTCTTTTTCCAAGAGTGACGACACGCGCCGTACGAAAAACGCCGAAAGGGCCGCCCGAGAGCAGCCCTTTCGGCGTTTTCCAGCCCGCGATGGTTAGACGCCGATGCGCCGAAGCCGCGTGTCGCGCGCGCCCGCCGCGACGCCGGCGCCCACGCCGGCCCCGAAGAGCAGCGCCGTGCCTCCGCCCACCAGCGGAAGGATTCCGACCACCGGGGTGGCGACGACGAAGGCCGCGGCGCCCGCGAGGATGGGGGCGAGCCCATTGTGGACGGCGTCCACGTAGGCCAGCCGGCGCCGCACGAAGCTGCGGCTCTGCAGATATCCGAACGCCGTGGCGGCGATGGTTGCGGCGAATGCGATCAGTCCGAACATGGTCGTCTCCTTCGATTTCCGAGGCTCATTCGTTCCGTTCTTGCGAGTGATACGGTACGGTGCGCGGGAAAGATTCAGGTGCGAGGGAGCCGAACCCGGTTCGTCGGCAGGCGCCCCCCATCCCCAGCCCCAGCCGAGGGCTCGGCTCCTCCTTGTCCAGGGTTCCAGTGCACGGGCCACGCTGGCACAGCGAGCGCTTCGACAGATCGGGCGCATGCCGCGGCCGCCCCCCTCTCCCGGCCTCTCGCCCATAAACCCCATGGGGGAGAGGAGAATTCGAGTGCGCTCCGGCTGGCCCTGCGCACTCGACTAGCTCCCTTCCCCCGCGCAGTTTGCGGGGGAAGGGCTGGGGATGGGGGGCGCCGGCCCGAGCACCGGGCCTGCCCCGCCACGCCAAAACTCTGAAGTGTACCCCCTCTCCCACGCTGTTTGTGGGAGAGGGTGGCACGCGTGTCAGCGCGGCCGGGTGAGGGCCCCACGGCAGCCGAGGCCTCGGTTGCGGTGACCGCTGCCGCGCCCGGGCTGAGAGGCATCCGCGGCGAGATCCTTCGGCCCGCGACGGATGTGCCGCGTGCCAGTGCCGTGCGCTTGGGCCTCTGGATGACAGGGCCCGGTGAGCGTCCGCGCGGGACGGGTGCGGGTCCTCGCCGTTGCCCGCGTTTCCCCGCCCGGGCATATTCCCCGCAGGCTGCCATCGACGCTCGCCATCTCGCATTCCCACGTCCTGATGACCCTCATCCGCCGTCCACACGCGCTCGTCGCCGCGGTCCTTCTCACGGCCGGCGCATGCGCGCGCGCCGCGGGGCCGGAGCCGGCGCCCGTGCGGCACCAGGCCCCGGCTCGCGCGGCCACGGTGCGGGAAGAGGACGTGCGGCGGGCGCTGTACGACCTGGCCGCGGACAGCATGGAAGGGCGCGGCACCGGCACGCGGGGCGGAATGCGCGCCGCCGTCTACCTCGCCGCGCGGCTGCAAGCGCTGCGGGTGCAGCCCGCGGGCGACTTCGGGTACTTCCAGACAGTGCCCGTCGCCGCGGAGGGGCCCGGCGGACGGCTGCGGCTGGCCACCGCCGACGAGCTGTCGCGCCTGCGTCCCGAGCAGGTGCGGCAGGCCTTCAACGTCGTCGCGCGGATCCCGGGGACGGACCCGTCGCTGGCGGGCGATGCCGTCATCGTGGGCGCCCACTACGACCACGTCGGCATCGGGCGGGCGGTGGAGGGCGACAGCATCTACAACGGCGCCGACGACGATGCCAGCGGGACCGTGGCCGTGCTGGAGGTGGCGCGCGCCCTGGCGAAGGCGCCGCCCCGGCGTACCGTCATCCTCTTTTTCGCCACGGGCGAGGAGGTGGGGATGCTGGGAACGCGGCACTACCTGCGCGATCCGGTCGTGCCGCTGGACAGCACCGTCGCCGGGCTGTTCGTGGAGATGGTCGGCCGGCCGGACTCGCTGGCGGGCGGCCCCGGCCGCGGCTGGCTGACGGGATTCGACCGCTCCACCATGGGCGCGCTGCTATCCGCCGCGGGCGTTCCCATCGTCCCCGATCCGCGCCCGGGGCAGAACTTCTTCGAACGCAGCGACAACACGCCGTTTGCGCGGATGGGCGTGCCCGCGCACGTGCTGTCGTCGTTCGGGCTTCATCGCGACTATCACCAGCCCAGCGACGAACCCGAGAGGCTGGACTACCCGCACATGACGCGGGTGATCGACGCCGCCATCCACGCCGTGCGCACCCTGGCGGATGGCGCGCGGCCCCAGTGGAATCCCGGCGGGCGCCCCTCCGCGCGATGATCGACGTCCAGCAGCTCCGCAAGGTGTACGACGGCCGCGTGGCCGTCGCCGATCTCAGCTTCCAGGTGCGCGGCGGAGAGATCCTGGGCATCGTGGGACCCAACGGGGCGGGGAAGACCACGACGCTTCGCGCCATCTGCGGCATCCATCCACCCACGAGCGGCCACGTGTCCATCGGCGGGTTCGACGTGGAGCGGCAGGCGATGGAAGCCAAGCGCCGCCTGGCCCTGATCCCCGACGAGCCGCACCTGTTCGCCAGCCTGACGGTGTGGGAGCACCTGGACTTCACCGCCCGCGTGTACGGCGTGCGCGAATGGCACCCCGCGGCCGAGCGTCTGCTGGCGGAGCTGGAGCTGGCGGACCGCCGCGACAGCATGGCCGACGAGCTTTCGCGCGGCATGCGGCAGAAGGTGGCGGTTGCCTGCGCCCTCCTTCACGATCCCGCCGCGCTGCTGCTGGACGAGCCACTGACCGGCCTGGACCCGCGCGGCATCCGCACCCTGTACGACACGCTGCGCAGGCGCGCGGCGGCGGGCGCGGCGGTGGTGCTCTCGTCGCACCTGCTGGGACAGATCGAGGGATTGTGCACCTCGTTCCTCATCCTGCGGCAGGGGCAGCTGCTCTTCCACGGCTCGCGCGACGAGCTGCGCGAGCGCTTCGCGGGTGAGCTGGGGCCGGACGCCACGCTGGAAGACATCTTCTTTCACGTGACCGAGGGTGACGCACCAGCGGCGGAGGCGACGGGGTGAATCCCGGCCTGCGCTACCTGGCGAGGGCCGGCTTCCGGGGCGTCCTTCGCCGGACGGGGCGGCGGATGCGCACCGCGCGCGGCTTTCTCACCACCGTGCTCGGCGCTTTGCTGATGATCGCCCTGGTCGGCAGCCAGGTGGTCGCGCTCGTGCTGGACGAAAGCCCCACCTCGGCGGGGGACGCGGCAGCCGGGTTCACCCTGGTGCTAATGGCGCTGGTGGGATGGGCGGTGGTGAACTCGGAGGCGCCGTTCTTCTGGCCGGCGGAGGTACAGCACCTGTTCGCCGCCCCCATCAGCCGGCGCGAGCTGCTGGGGTACCAACTCGCCAGCCGCGCGTGGCTGCAGCTTCTCTCGGGGCTGTGGGTGGGAACCATCGGCATGCGGAGCGCGCCGTGGCCGCTGGCGGCGCTTTCCACCGCAATCCTGGGGATCACCTTCGTCAACGTCGCGGGGCTGCTGGCCGCGCTGGTGAAGATGGCCGTCGTGCAGCGGGCGCCCGCCGCGGTGAAGGCGATCAAGCCCGCGTTCTTCGTGTCGGCGGCGGTGCTGGCCGCGGTCCTGTACGCCCGGGCCCGCGCCGTGGGCCTGGGCGACGCCATGGGCGAGGTGCTGGCCTCGGCGCCGCTGCGCGCGCTGTCGCTGCCGCTTCAGCCCTTCGGCCGCGCGTTCGCGGCGGAAGGCCTCGTGCCGCTGGTGCTCTGGTCGGCCGCATCCGCGGCGGTGATCGCCGTCACCTTTGGCGCGGCCGTGCTGCTGCCCGTGGACTTTCGCGAGGCGTCGCTTTCGCTCAGCGCCCGCAAGGTGGCCCAGTGGCAGCGGGTGCGCGGCCGCGGCGGGCCGCCCACCCGCCGCCGCATCCCCGTTCCCTCGTTTGGGTTCCTGGGCACCGCCGCACCCCTGGCGCGAAGGCACGGGTACGAGCTGGGCCGCGCTCCGCGGCCGCTGCTGGGACTGGCGTTCTCCGCCGGGCTGGCGTTCTTTTACAGCATCGTCCTGCCGTGGACGAGCGACTACGCATCCACCCCGCGCCCGCTGGGGGTTGCCCTGGTCGTGATGGTGGCCGTGTTCGCCGTTCTCGGAAGCGGCTCGCTGAACCTGGACTTCCGCCGCGACGCCGAGCGCATCGCGTTCCTGCGTTCGCTGCCGCTGCGGCCCCGGGCGGTGGCCGTCGCGCAGGTGTTCACCCCGGCGGCCATCCTGACGCTCGCCAGCCTGCTCCTGCTGGTGGGCACGGCCCTGTCGGTGAGGTGGCACGTCCGCCCGATGATGCTGCTCCTCGCCATGCTGCTGGCCGGGCCCATCTCGTGGATCTGCGTGGGGCTGGAGAACTGGCTGTTCCTGCTGTTCCCCACCCGGGTAACGCCTGCCGGCACGGAGCAGAACTCGTTTTCGGGGCGATTGTTCCTGAAGACGCTCACCAAGCTCATGCTGCTGTTCGTGGTCGTGGGCCTGGCGCTGCTGGCGGCGGTGCCCGGCCGGATGGTGGCGGGCCGGGCGGGCGGCGTATCCGCCTCCGTGCTCGTCGTGCTGGCGGCTTGCTGGGCCGCCACCTGGCTGGTGGCCCGCGCCTTTCGCGGCTTCGACCTGGCCGTCGACAACCCCGACTGAGTCTTCCCATGCGTCCTCATCCATCCATCCCCACGCTCCTGGCGCTCGCCCTCACCGCCTGCGGCGGCTCGGGCGACGATCCCAAACCGGTGGAGACGACCGTGCAGGTGCAGGTGATTCCCGCGCCGGCCGCGCCCGGGAGCGGCGAGCCCAACCTGAGCGCGGCGCCGGACGGGCGCGTGTACCTGTCGTGGATCGAGCCGCGCCCCGACAGCACGCACGCCCTGCGCTTCTCCGTGCTGGAGGGCGGCGGATGGTCCACGCCGCGCACCATCGCGCAGGGCAGGGACTGGTTCGTCAACTGGGCGGACTTTCCGTCGCTGGCGCCGCTCCCCGGCGGGCGGATGGCGGCGCACTGGCTGCAGAAGAGCGGCAACGGCAAGTACGCCTACGACGTGCGCGTGGCCGTCTCGGCCGACGGCGGCGCCACGTGGAGCCAGGGGGTGGTGCCGCACCGCGACGCCACCGCGAGCGAGCACGGGTTCGTCTCGATGTGGCAGCAGGGCGATTCCCTGGGGCTGGTGTGGCTGGACGGCCGCAAGTACGGCGCGTCGGCCGAGGAGCACGCGCCTGGGAACGAGATGACGCTGCAGTACACCACCATTGCGCACGACGGGCGGGCCGCGCCGGAGCGGGAGATCGACGGGCGCGTCTGCGACTGCTGCCAGACGGGCGCGGCGATGACCTCCAGCGGGCCCCTCGTCGTGTACCGCGACCGCTCGCCGGGGGAGATCCGCGACATCTACTACACGCGGATGGTGAACGGCGCGTGGACGGCGGGGCGCCCCGTGCATGCGGACGGGTGGAAGATCGACGCCTGCCCCGTCAACGGACCGCAGGCGGCGGCGGATGGAAACCGCGTCGCCGTGGCCTGGTACACCGCGGCGCGCGACAGCCAGCAGGTGAAGGTGGCCTTCTCCGCCGACGCGGGCGCCACCTTCGGCCCGCCGGTGCGCGTGGACGGCGGCAACCCCGAGGGGCGCGTGGACGTGCTGATGCTGGACGGGGGCGCCGCGCTGGTGAGCTGGAAGGAGCGCGCGGCGGGGAAGGGCGTGGAGGTGCGGGTGCGGCGGGTGGAGGCGGACGGCAAGCTGGGGGCGCCTCGGACGGTCACCCAGTCCAGCGCCACGCGGTCCAGCGGATTTCCGCGCATGGTGCGTGCGGGGAACGAGCTGGTGATGGCGTGGACGGCCGCGGGCGAGCCGTCCACCGTGAACGCGGCGCGCATGCCGCTCCCCGTGGATTGAGGCACGTGATGCGGATGATGAAGGTGCTGTCCGCGGCCGTCGTGCTGCTGGCCGCCTGCGGCGACGCGCCGCCGGGCACGGTGGCGGTGGGCAAGCCGGCACCGCCCTACGTGGCGCAGGTGCTGGACGGCGACCGCACCTCGCTGGCAGACCTGCAGGGCCGGCCGGTGCTGCTGAACGTGTGGGCCACCTGGTGCGGCCCCTGCCAGAAGGAGATCCCCGCGCTGGAAGCCCTGCACCGCGAGTACGGCCCCAGGGGGCTGCGCGTCGTCGGCGTCAGCATCGACCAGGCGAGCGAGCAGCAGGCCATCCGCGAGTTCATGCAGGAGCACGGCGTGTCGTTCGACGTATGGCTGGACCCCAGCGGCGACGTCACCAGCCAGTTCAGCATGGTCGGCGTGCCGAACACCTTTCTGATCGGCGCCGACGGTACGCTGCTGTGGAAGAAGGTGGGTCCGGTTCACGCCACGGACAATGAATTGCGCGGGCTGATCGAGAAGTCGCTCCCCGCCACCTGATGCGCACCGTCACCGACGAACGGGGCCGCACGTGGGACGTGGCGATCGGCCGCGGCTCGTACGGCACCGCCCTGCTGATGTTCTCGCTGCGGACGGAAAACGACAACCGCACCTCCCTGCTCGCCTCCGAGACGGTACGCGACGCGGAGCGCGAGCTGGCGTCCCTGAGCGACGAAGCCCTCCGCCAGCACCTCGCCGACTCCCGGCCCTGGCAAGGCTGACCATCGCTGGACGTGCACGCGATGTCATCCCGAGGAAGCGGCGACGCCGGACCTGCCGCCCCACCCAAGACGGCAGCGACCGAGGGATCCGCCACACACCCCGGCCGCGCCCCACTGCCGCGGCCACACCGAATCCACCCGTCCCATCCCGCGGAAGGCACCCGATGGACCCGCTGAAGACCCGCACCTGCGAGCCCTGCCGCAAGGGCGCGCCCACCGTCACGGCCGATGAGATCGCCGAACTCCATCCACAGGTTCCCGAGTGGAACATCGTGGAGCCCGATGGAATCCAGCGGCTGGAGCGCGTGTTCACCTTCCCCGACTTCGCGAGCGCGCTGGACTTCACCAACCGCGTAGGCGCCATCGCGGAGGCCGAAGACCATCATCCCGCGCTGCTGACGGAGTGGGGGCGCGTCACTGTCGGATGGTGGACGCACAAGATCGGCGGGCTGCATCGCAACGACTTCGTCATGGCCGCCAAGACGGACGAGGTGTTCGCATCGTCCGCCGCTACGAGCGCGGCCTGAAATGAATCCGCGGCACAGGTATCGGGTGGGGGTCGCGCTCACCCTGGCGGCGAGTGCGTGTACCCCGGCTCCCGCGGCTGAGCCGCGGCCCGAACCCGACCCGCCAGACCGTGCGCCGGCGGATTCCGTTCGCGGGCCGCCTGTGTCCCCGCACATCAGCAACGACATCCGCATCTGCGTGCTGCAGAACGGGAACATGCGAGAGGTGAGCGTCCACTACAACACGCGGACGGGCGACACGACGGTGAACGGACGGGCCTTCAGCGAGGCGTTTCCGCCCGAGGCGCCCGGGTACGCCGCGGCTGCCCCGTGGATGGTCCTGAACGAGCCCATCCGCTTCCGGGGAAACCGGTACGTCAAGTACGGCCGGGCCCGCGTGCTCGGCGCATGGGAGGTGGAGCGCGCGGGCGAATACCAGGGGACTCCTCTGTTCAGGGAGGCCGGAGAGAGCGGCGATCCGGTCGTCCTCTATATTCCGGTCTCGCCGGGCTGCGTCTTTCAGCCCTACCAGAACATCGCCAACGTCGCCGCCGTCCGAGGCTGAAGACGACTGGGGGACGGCGTGATTGCCGTCCCCCTTTGCTCGGAGGCACTGCCGCCCCTGCTCCTGTCCTACTCCCTCGGTGGGGCCGCGTCGCGCAGCCTTCGATGGTGCTCCTGCCGTTCCCGCGCCGTGCGAGCCTCGTCCAGGCGGTTGAGGCGGGTGAGCAGACGGATCAGCCGCTCGTAATCCACCCCCAGCACGCGGTGGTTGGGGTTGAGCTTTGCCTCCTCGGCGCGGATGCCGGCCATCAGCGCGTCCGCCGACTCCCACTCGCGCCCGCCCTGCAGCAGCGCATCGGCGAGCGCCATGTGGTAGCGCACCTCGCCCGGATCCAGCTCCGCCGCGCGCCGATACGCCTCCGATGCCTCTGCCCAGCGCGCCTGCCGCCCGA
>NZ_DATBNB010000204.1 GCF_036554565.1 Longimicrobium sp.
CTTCCCGTTCGCGTGGAACTGTCCGACGCCCCGACGGTGGTGGAACTGCTGGCCCGGGTGAAGGAGCGCTCGCTCGGCGCGCAGCATCACCAGGACATCCCCTTCGAGCAGGTGGTGGAGCTCGTGCACCCGGCGCGGAGCATGGCGCACGCCCCGCTCTTCCAGGCGATGTTCACCTGGCAGAACGCCACCGGCGGCGGCGCCGGGCTCCCCGGCCTCGCACCGGCGCCGGCGGGACCGGCCAACCCAGCGCACCGCGCGGCGCCGGTCGCTCCTCCGCCGTCCACGCACGCGACGACGCTTGCCACGGCGCACGTCGACCTCTCGCTGACGCTCTGGGAGCACGGCGGGAGGATCGCGGGGAACGTGACGTACGCCACCGCGCTCTTCGAGCGGGCAACGGCGGAGCGCTTCGGGGGATACCTGCGGCGCGTGCTGGAGGCGTTCGCCGCCGACGATCTCCAGGCGGTGGAAGCGCTCCCGCTCCTGCCGGATGCGGAGCGGCGCCTCGTCGTCGAGGAGTGGAACGCGACCGGCGCGGCGTATTCCCGCGAGTCGTGCATCCACGAGCTGGTGGAGGCGCAGGCCGCGCGCACGCCGGACGCGGTAGCGGTCGTTTTCGATAGCGGCGAGCTCACCTACGCCGAACTGAATGAGCGCGCCAACCGCCTGGCGCACCACCTTGCCCGGCACGGCGTGGGGCCGGATGCACTTGTGGCGATCTGCGTGGAGCGCGGCCCGGAGATGGTCGTCGGGCTCCTGGCCATCCTCAAGGCCGGCGGCGGCTACGTTCCGCTGGACCCCGGCTATCCGGCGGAGCGGCTGCGGTACATGCTCGATGACAGCGCACCCGCGGCCGTGCTCACGCAGGGTTCTCTGGAGGGTGTGCAGGCGCTGTTCGCGAACGTGGACGTGCCAGTGATCGACCTTGAGGGTGATGGGTGGGCGCGGGGCGCGGCGACCAATCCGGCACGCGCGGGGCTCACCCCCGGGCACCTGGCCTATGTGATCTACACCTCCGGCTCCACGGGTACGCCCAAGGGGGTGATGATCGAGCACCGGAGCCTGGCGAACCACACCGCGTGGCAGGCCGGCGCCTTCGGAATCGGCCCGGACGACGCCGTGCTGCAGCGCACCTCCATCTCCTTCGATGCGTCTGTGTGGGAGCTGTGGACCACGCTGGCCACGGGCGCCCGCCTCGTCCTTCTTCCCGCGGACGCGGCGAAGGACCCGAGCGCAATCGCGCGGGTGATCGAGGAACGCGGCGTGACCGTCGTCCAGTTCGTTCCCACGCTCCTGCAGGCGGTGCTGGGCGGGCTACCGGATGGTACGCAACTGCGCCCGCGCCTGGTGTTCTGTGGCGGCGAGCCGCTCACGCAGGCATTGGTGGCGGAGGCGCGCGCACGCGGCGTGGGCGAAGTCGTGAATCTCTACGGTCCCACGGAGGCCACGATCGACTCCACGGCGTACCGGTGCGTCGATGAGGATCGTGCCCCCGCCATCGGCGCTCCGGTGGGCAACGTGCGCGTCTACATCCTGGACGGCGCGGGAGAGCCCGTGCCCGTCGGCGTGGCGGGCAAGCTCTACGTCGGGGGCGCGGGAGTGGCGCGCGGGTACCTGGACCGGCCGGCGCTGACTGCGGAGCGCTTCGTCCCCGATCCGTTCGGCGGCGACCCGGGGGCGCGTCTGTACCGCACGGGAGACCTGGCGCGGTGGCGCGGGGACGGGGTGGTCGAGTTCCTGGGGCGCAACGACTTCCAGGTGAAGGTGCGCGGCTTCCGCGTGGAGCTCGGCGAGATCGAGGCGCGGCTGCGCGAGCACCCGTCCGTGAGCGAGGCGGTGGTGGCCGCGCGCGCGGAGGGCGCGGGCGACACGCGGCTGGTGGCGTACGTCGTGGGATCGGATTCCGTCGAGATCGACGCGCTCCGCTCGTATCTCTCGGAGCGCCTGCCGGAGTACATGGTGCCGGCGGCGTACGTGCGGCTCGACGCGTTGCCGCTGACGGCCAGCGGCAAGCTGGACCGCAAGGCGCTCCCCGCACCCGAGGGCGACGCGTTCGTGACGCGCGGCTACCAGGCGCCGGTGGGAGAGACGGAGGAGGAACTGGCGGCGATCTGGGCCGAGGTCCTGGGCGTGGAGCAGGTGGGCCGCCACGACCACTTCTTCGAGCTGGGCGGCCACTCGCTCCTGGCCGTCCGCGTGATCTCCCGTGTGCGCCAGGTGCTGGGCGCGGAAGTGGGGATCGCCGACCTGTTCGAAAAGCCGGTGCTCTCCACCTTCGCCCAGCACGTCGTCCATGCGCTGCTCGCCCAGTTCGACCCCCAGGAGCTCGCGCGGCTGGGCGCGCTGCTCGAGGACGACGCCACCCCGGGGTGATCCCCCGCGCGCAAATCGCGCGGGTGACATATATTATCGGACATCGCAAGCGCAAATCGATCAAACGGTTACGGCAACGTCCCCCGGGGGGCGGGGCAGGGCGCCTCCGTGGCATGCGGCCAGGCCCGTCTGACCCCTACGCCCCACCAGCGCAGCGGCCCGCCGGCACGAACGGGCACGCCGCGCTGAACGGCAGTCGCGCAGCATCAGGCACACGGCACCTCCGTCTGGTCGGAAGCCCATCGCATTATAGAGCAGGACATGACCGATATCATCTCCCGGCTGGCCCAGCTGTCCCCCGAAAAGCAGAGGCTGCTGACGCTGAAGCTGAAGGGCGGGGCAGCCGCGGCGGCGGCCGGGCAGGCCGGCGGCGTGCGCCCCTCCGAGTTTCCCGCGTCGTTCGCGCAGCGGCGGCTGTGGCTGCTGGATCGCCTGGAGCCGGGGAGCACCGCCTACTCCATGCCCCGCGTCTGGCGGATCCCCGGCCCCTTGGACGCGGCGGCGCTGGAGCGTGCCCTGGACGAGCTGGTGCGGCGCCACGAGACGCTGCGCACGCACCTGGAGGAGCGCGGCGGAGAGCCGGTGCAGGTGGTCGCCCCGCCCTCCCCCTTCCGGCTGGAGGTGGCGGACCTTTCCGCGCTGGCTCCCGCCGAGGCGCTCGCCGAGCTGGAGCGGCGGGCGCGTGCCGACGCCGCGGCCCCTTTCCGGCTGGAGGAGGGCCCGCTCTTCCGCGCCTCCCTCGTGCGGCTGGCGGCGGACGAGCACGCCCTGCTGTTGAACCTGCACCACGCGATCACCGACGGCTGGTCCACCGGCATCCTGGCGCGCGAGCTGATGGCCCTGTACCAGGCCTTCGCGCGCGGCGGGGCCTCGCCGCTGCCGCCGCTCCCCCTGCAGTACGGCGACTACGCCCTCCGCGAGCGCGAGCGCCTGTCCGGCAACTCCCTCCGGCGGCTGGTGGGCTTCTGGCGGCAGGCGCTGGAGGGGGCTCCCACGCTGCTGGACATTGCGCCCGACCGCCCGCGGTCCGCCGTGCGCACCCATCGCGGTGCCGCCGTCAGCGCCTTGCTGAGCGCCGGCCTCCCCGCGCGCGTGGACGCGCTGGCGCGGGCGCACGAGGCCACGCCGTTCATGGTGTACCTGGCCGCCTATCAACTTCTCCTGGGCCGCTACGCCGGCCAGGACGACGTGCTGGTGGGCACGGCGGTCGCGAACCGTGCCTCCGTGGAGGTGGAGGGCATCGTCGGCTTCTTCGTGAACACGCTGGTGCTGCGCGGCGACCTCTCCGGCGACCCCACCTTCGCCGAGCTGCTGGCGCGCGTGCGCGAGGCCACGCTGGGCGCCTTCGAGCACCAGGCGCTCCCGTTCGAGAAGCTGGTGGAGGAGCTGAACCCCGAACGCTCGCTGACCCACGCCCCGCTGGTGCAGGCCGCCATCGTCCTGCACAACCAGCATGGCGCCGGCGTGGGGGACGGCCCGGCCGCGGCGGCGGCTCCGGCGCAGGCGGCGGGGCCCGCGCTGCGGCTGGAGGCGGCGGAGGGCGCGGAAGAGACGGCGCGCTTCGATCTCACGCTGGAGCTGGCGCTGTGGCCCGACGGCCTCCGCGCGAACCTCGGCTACGCTACGGACCTCTTCGAGCGCGACACGGTCCGGCGGATGCTCGGCCACCTGCAGCGGGTGCTGGAGCAGGTGACCGACGACGCGAACGTGCCGCTGTCGCGGCTGGAGTTGCTCGGCGAAGCGGAGCGCGCGCTGGTCATCCAGGAGTGGAATCGGACGGAGCGCCCGTACCCGCGCGGCGTGTGCATCCACGAACTGTTCGAGGCGCAGGTGCGGGAGCGCCCCGGTGACGTGGCGCTGGCCTGGGGCGATGAGTCGCTGACGTACCGGGAGCTGGACGCGCGGTCGAACCAGCTGGCGCACCACCTCGTCCGGCTGGGCGTGGGGCCTGACGATCGCGTGGGCGTGCTGCTGGAGCGGAGCGCGGAGCTGATCGTCTCGATCCTGGCCGTGCTGAAGGCGGGGGGCGCGTACGTGCCGCTGGACCCGGAGTATCCGGCCGAGCGGCTGCGCCTGATGATGCGCGACAGCAGCGTTCGCGTGCTGCTCACCCGCGGCGGCCTGGCGGGCGAGGTGGGGGCCGGAGACCTGGATGTAATCCACCTGGACCAGGCCGCGGACGCGCTCGCGTCGGAGCCGGTCGAAGCGCCTCCGAGCCGGGCGACCGCGGAGAACCTGGCGTACATCGTCTACACCAGCGGGAGCACGGGAAGGCCCAAGGGCGTGATGGTGGCCCACCGGCACGTCGTACAGCTCGTGTGCGAGACCGACTACGTCCAGATCCGGCCGGGCGACCGCGTGGCGCAGGCGTCGAACGCGAGCTTCGACGCGCTGACGTTCGAGATGTTCGGCGCGCTGCTGAACGGGGCGACGCTGGTCGGCATCGATCGCGGCGTCCTTCTCTCGCCCCCGGCACTCCGCGAGTTCCTCCGCGAGAACGAGATCACCACGATCTTCCAGACCACCGCGCTGCTCAACCAGCTCTCGCGCGAGCAGCCGGACATCTTCGCCCCGCTGCGCGAGGTGCTGTTCGGCGGGCAGGCCGTGGACGCCGACGCCGTGCGGCGGCTGCTGAAGGCGGGCGGCCCCCGGCGCCTGCTGCACATGTACGGGCCCACCGAGACGACCGTCTTTTGCCTGT
Organism: Longimicrobium sp.; assembly: GCF_036554565.1. NCBI lineage: Bacteria > Pseudomonadati > Gemmatimonadota > Longimicrobiia > Longimicrobiales > Longimicrobiaceae > Longimicrobium > Longimicrobium sp. The sequence goes on from NZ_DATBNB010000204.1 coordinate 5,078, forward strand.
GGGAGCAGGTGGAGCACGTGGCGCCGGACGCGCTGACGGTCCCCATCGGCCGCCCCACCGGCAACCAGCGGATCTATCTCCTCGATGCCGCCGGGAACCCGGTTCCCGTAGGAGTGCCGGGAGAGGCGTACGTGGGCGGCGGTGGTGTGGCGCGGGGCTACCTGGAGCGGCCGGGGCTGACGGCGGAGCGCTGGATTCCCGACCCGTTCGCCACTGCGCCCGGCGCGCGGATGTACCGCACCGGCGACCGGATGCGGTGGAAGGCGGACGGGCGGCTGGAGTTCGTCGGGCGCGTGGACGAGCAGGTGAAGATCCGCGGCTTCCGGATCGAGCCGGGAGAGATCGAGGCGGTGCTGTCGGCTCACCCGGAGGTGCGCGAGGCGCGGGTGATCGTGGGCAGGGATGCGTCCGACGAGCAGCGGCTGGTGGCGTACGTGGTGGGAGAAGTCGAGGCGGCCCGGTTGCGGGAGCACCTGCGGGCAAGCCTTCCGGAGTACATGGTGCCGGCCGCGTTCGTGGTGCTGGAGCAGCTGCCGCTGACGCCGAACGGCAAGCTGGACGTCAGGGCGCTCCCCGCGCCGGATCTCGCGTCGGCTGAAGAGCGGTACGTCGCGCCGCGGACGCCGGTGGAAGAGGTGCTGGCTGGGATCTGGGCCGAGGTGCTGCGCCTGGAGCGGATGGGGGTGGAGGAGAATTTCTTCGAGGCGGGCGGGCACTCCCTGCTGGCGACGCGCGTGGTTTCGCGCATCCGCGCGGTGTTCGGCGTGGAACTGCCGCTGCGCGCGCTCTTCGAGGGACCCACCGTCGCGGAGCTGGCCCGGCGCGTGGAAGACGAGCGCCGGGCGGATCTGCCGGTGCTGCCACCCGTGGTGCCGGTCGAACGCACAGACGCCCTGCCGCTGTCCTTTGCGCAGGAACGCCTCTGGTTCCTGGATCGCCTGCAGCCGGGGAGCACCACCTACCACATTCCGGTGGCGCACCGCCTGGGCGGAGCGCTGGACGGCGCGGCGCTGGAGCGGGCGCTGGGCGAGATCGTCCGCCGCCACGAGGCGCTGCGGACCGTCTTCGCGGAGGTGGACGGGTCGCCTGTGCAGGTGATCGCGCCCTTCGGCGGGTTCGTGCTTCCGGTGGTGGACCTCTCGGGGTTGGGTGAGGCGGAGCGCGAGGCGGCGGCCAGGCGGCGCGCCGCGGAGGAGGCGGCACGGCCCTTCGACCTTTCGGCGGGACCGCTCTTCCGCGCGGCGCTGCTGCGGCTGGGGATGCAGGACCACGTGCTGCTCATCTCGATGCACCACATCGTCAGCGACGGGTGGAGCCTGGAGGTGCTCTTCCGGGAGCTGACGGCGCTGTACCAGGCGTTCCGCGAGGGCGGGGAGTCGCCGCTGCCGGAACTGGCGGTGCAGTACGCCGACTACGCGGTGTGGCAGCGTGAGCAGCTGGCGGGCGAGGTGCTGGAGCGGCAGCTCGTGTACTGGCGCGAACGCCTGGCGGGCGCGCCGGAGCTGCTGGAACTCCCCACCGACCATCCCCGCCCCCCGGTGCAGACGTACCGGGGCGCGTCGGTGCCGGTGGAGGTTTCTCCGGAGCTGCTGGAGCGGCTGCAGGCGCTGGGGCGGAGCGAGGGCGCCACGCTGTACATGACACTGCTGTCTGCCTTTCAGGTGCTGCTGTCGAAGTACGGTGGGAGCGACGACGTCGTCGTGGGCAGCCCCATCGCGGAACGGACGCGCCGGGAGGTGGAGGAACTGATCGGCTTCTTCGTCAACACGCTGGTGCTGCGGACCGACCTCTCGGGAGACCCGTCCTTCCGCGAGGTGCTGCGGCGGGCGCGGGGGGTCACTCTCGGCGCGTACGAGCACCAGGATGTGCCCTTCGAGCGCCTGGTGGCCGAGCTGCAGCCGGAGCGGTCGATGAGCTACTCGCCGCT
>NZ_DATBNB010000205.1 GCF_036554565.1 Longimicrobium sp.
GTCCAGACCATCGACCACCTCGTCCGTCAGCTGCGTCCCCTCGTTGAAGAAGGGCTCCACCGTCCCCTTCTTCAGGAACAGGGCGACCTCGCGGCCGCGGATCAGCTCGCGGATCTCCTCGTCGCGCGCCTCGCCGATGCGCTGGATCTCCGTGCGTTCGAAGGCGCGCAGCTCGCCGATCTTCTGCCCCCGCTCCTTTTCCAGGATGGGGTCGTCGATGCGGCGGCTGAAGATCTTCACGTCGATCACGGTGCCCTCCACGCCGGGCGGCACCTTGAGCGACGAATCCTTTACGTCCTTGGCCTTTTCGCCGAAGATGGCCGTCAGCAGCTTTTCTTCGGGAGAAAGCTCGGTCTCGCCCTTCGGCGTAATCTTGCCCACCAGGATGTCGCCGGCCTTCACCCGGGCGCCGATGCGCACCACGCCGCGCTCGTCCAGGTCCACCAGCGACTCTTCGGCCACGTTGGGAATTTCGCGCGTGATCTCTTCCATCCCGCGCTTGGTGTCGCGCACCTGGAGCTCCAGCTCCTGGATGTGGATGGAGGTGTACACGTCGTCCTTCACCAGCTTCTCGGACAGCACGATGGCGTCCTCGAAGTTGTGGCCGTACCAGGGCATGAACGCCACCAGCAGGTTGCGGCCCAGGGCCAGCTCGCCGCCGTCGGTGGACGGGCCGTCAGCCAGCACGGCGCCCTTTTCCACCACCATCCCCTTGCGGACGATGGGGCGCTGGTTGAGCGCCGTGTCCTGGTTGGTGCGCCAGTACTTCTTCATCCGGTAGCGGTCGAACTGCGCCAGGCGGCGCAGCGGCTCGGCGGCAGACCCCACGCCCTCCATCCCGGCATCCACCAGGATGTGGTCGGCGGTCACCTCCATCACCGTTCCGCCGCGCCGGGCCACCACCACGGCGCCCGAGTCGCGCGCGATTACCTCTTCCAGCCCCGTGCCCACCACCGGCGCGTGCGGGAACAGCAGCGGCACCGCCTGGCGCTGCATGTTCGAGCCCATGAGCGCGCGGTTGGCGTCGTCGTGCTCCAGGAAGGGGATCAGGGCCGCGGCCACCGACACCAACTGGTCGGGCGCCACGTCCATGTAGTCGATCTCCTCCGGCCGCAGCAGGGGGAAGTCGCCCCGCTCGCGGCAAAGGACGAACTCGTTGTTGAAGGTGAAGCCCGGCGTCAGCGGCGCGTTCGCCTGCGCGATGCGGGCCGTCTCCTCCTCGTTGGCCGACAGCCAGGCGCTGATGCGCGTGACCACGGGGGTCACGTGCGTCGTGCGGCCGCTGGCGCCCAGGACGGCGCGCCCCACCTCGCCCTCGGCCGGCAGCGCCGGCACGCCCGAGGTGTAGTCGATCGCCACCTCGTCCGGCGTGTCGCCCCACTCCTGCACCTCGAGCCCGGTCATCTGCCGCTCATGGAGCGCCTCGACCACCTCGGCCGTCAGCACCGTCCCCGGCACCGCCAGGACGGCGGCCGTGGTGGGCTGGAAGACGCGAACGGACAGCGACATGGGGTTGCGGATGGCCTCGGGGGCCACGCCGCGCGCCGCCGCGCCCGCCCGGCGGCTGACCACGCGCACCAGGTTCACCGGCTGGGCGGCGATGCGCTCCGCCAGCTCTTCGGTGATGCGCTCGCCGCGCTTGGCCAGCACGGGAAGCCCCGCGAACTCCTGCTCCCAGTCGGTCTGGGCGATCTCGCCGGCCAGCATCCGCGGGAACAGCGTGCTCCAGTCGAACACGTCCTCGGCCAGCTCGGCGCCCACGATCATGGCGCGGAAGATCTCGCGGCCGCGGGCGGCGTCGATGGTCTCGCCCTTCTTGCCGAACACCTTGGCGCGGTCGCCCAGCACCAGGCGCACGGCCTCTTCCAGCTTGGCCTGCGCCGGGTACTTCACGATGGCGCGCACCACCTTGCGGTAGGGCGTCTCGATGAAGCCCAGGTCGTTGATCCGGGCGTACGTGGTCAGCGAGTTGATCAGGCCGATGTTCGGGCCTTCCGGCGTTTCGATCGGGCACATGCGCCCGTAGTGCGAGTAGTGCACGTCGCGCACTTCGAAGCCGGCGCGCTCACGGGTAAGACCGCCCGGCCCCAGCGCCGAAAGACGGCGCTTGTGCGTCATCTCGGCCAGGGGGTTGGTCTGGTCCATGAACTGGCTGAGCTGGCTGGATCCGAAGAACTGCTGGATCACCGCCGACACCGTGCGCGCGTTCACCAGGTCGTCGATGTTGATCTTGTCGGGGTCCGACACGATCGACATGCGCTCGCGCACCAGCCGCGCCATGCGGCTGAGGCCCACGCTGAACTGGTTGGCGATCAGCTCGCCCACCGAGCGCACCCGGCGGTTGCCCAGGTGGTCGATGTCGTCCGTTTCGCCGCGCCCCTCGTGCAGCTCGATCAGCTGCCACAGGATCGCCAGCACGTCCTGCGCGGTGAGCGCCGTCATGCCGGCCGGCGGCACCGTGTAGCCCAGCGACTCGAAGGCCGGCGCCAGCCGCTGGTTGATCTTGTAGCGGCCCACGCGGCCCAGGTCGTAGCGCTTGTTCAGCGCCTCTTCCGTGTACTCCGAGTAGTCGGTGCTGGCCGCGGCCGTGCCGTTGCCGCTTCCCGTCAGCTCGCCGGTGACGACGAGCGAGGTGCGCGGCTGGAACAGCAGCCGCCAGACGGCCACGTACACCTGCACCACGCGGTTCAGCTCGTACACCAGCACGCGGCTGGGCTTGCCGGCCTTTTCGGTGCGGTCGTCGCGGAAGCTTTCCCACACGTAGCGAATGCCGCGCTCCTGGGCGAAGCGCAGCATGCGCTCCTCCACCGAGCGCTGCCCCTCGCGCGACATGGGGTCCACCGGCTGCGCGCCGCGCTCGGCCCACGCCGCCAGGAAGTCGGCGACGTGCATGATGGTGTCGCCCTCGGCCAGGAACTCTTCCTCGGTCCACGTGTCGGGCGCGGGGGCCGTGCCCGGGCGCACCAGGTTGTGGATGGCGAAGAGCGAGTCGAGCGTGCCGCGGGTGGGGTCCTTGGCCAGCGTGGCGCGCAGCGCCGAGCCGCTCTGGCTCGTCGCGCGGTACGTGGCCACCGACTCGATGCCGGCGCGCAGCATGCGCCCCAGCGTGTCGCCGTTGATCTCGTCGCCGGCACGCGCCACCAGCGCCGAAGCCACCACGGGAAGCGTGGTGACGCCGGCCTCGCGGAGCGACGCGTACAGCTCGGGGGTCACCCGGCGGCCGCGCTCGTACACCTCGCCCGTCGAGGGAAGCACGATGTCGCGGTACAGCACGGGGCCGTTGGGGCCCAGGACGGCCGGGTCCGGCACGTCCTCGGCCAAAAAGCCGTGGAACACCTCGCCGCGGCGGCCGCTTCCCGTGGCCTGCTCCAGCGTGTTCAGCGCGACGGTGTCACGCTTCAGGAACACGCCCAGGATGTCGGCGTCGCGGCTGAAGCCCACCGCGCGCAGCAGCGCCGTGGCGGGGAACTTCTTCTTCTTGTCGATGTGCACCGCCACCACGTCGTGGATGTCGAGGGTGAACTCCACCCACGACCCGCGGAACGGGATGATGCGCGCGCTGAACAGCTTGCTGCCGTTGGGGTGGGTGTTCTCTTCGAACACCACGCCCGGCGAACGGTGCAGCTGGCTGACGATGACGCGCTCGGCGCCGTTGATGATGAAGGTGCCCAGGGGGGTCAGGACCGGCAGGTCCCCCAGGTACACTTCCTTTTCGATGATGTCCTTGGGACGGCGCTCGTCGCCCACGTCCTCCCACACCACCAGCCGGAGCGTCGCCTTAAGCGGAGCCGCGTACGTCATGTCGCGCTCCATGCACTCCTCCATGTCGTACTTGGGCTCGCCCAGCGAGTACCGTACGAATTCCAGGGAGAAGTTCCCGTTGACGTCCGAGATGGGGAAGATCTCGTTGAAGACGCGCTCCAGCCCCACGTCCTCGCGCTCACGCGCGGCGGCGTCGGTCTGGAGAAGCGTATCGAACGCCCTCAGCTGCACGTCGAGGAGGTTGGGATGCTCCATCCCCGACGTCAGCTTGGCGAATGAGACGATCGGTTTGTTCAGCGTTGCCAAGTGGGTCTCCCTCTCAGCGTGCGTGGATTCGGAAAAGCGCAAACGACCCCGACCGAATGCGATTCGGCGGGGCGGCGTACCGTCCGTCGGAATTTGATTGTAGTCCTGCTCTGTGCCATGTGCCGCCGCGCTGGAGTAACCGGAAAGGGAAGCCGGGGCGGCCCACTGGCCGCGCCGGCTTCGCGGTCCGGCGCGCGGAGCCCCGGGGGGGTCCGCGCGCCGGCTCGCCCGGTTACTTCAGCTCGACGGTGGCGCCCTGCTCGGTCAGCTTGGCGCGCATGGCCTCGGCCTCGTCCTTGGTCAGGCCGTCCTTGACCGTCTTCGGAGCGCCGTCCACCAGGTCCTTGGCTTCCTTCAGGCCCAGGCCGGTCAGCTCGCGCACGACCTTGATCACCTGGATCTTCTTCTCGCCGGCGGCCATCAGCACCACGTCGAACTCGGTCTTCTCCTCGGCGGCCGGGGCCGCGGGTCCACCAGTCGCGGCGGCGGCGACGGCCACGGGGGCCGCGGCGGTCACGCCGAACTTCTCCTCGAAAGCCTTCACGAAGTCGGACAGCTCGAGAACGGTCATGTTGCCGATCGCGTCGAGCAGCTCGTCACGGGTAAGCGTCGCCATCTCAGGGGCTCCTTTAGTCTACGTTCGTTCGTACAGGAATGTCAGATCGGTTCCGGCCCGGGGCCGGCGTGCTCATGGGCGAAAGGGCCCTCAGGCCCCCGCCTCTTCCTTCTGCTGCCGGAGCTGGTCCACCGCGCGGGCAAAGCCGGCGATGAGCTGGCTCATTCCGCCCGCCAGGCGCGCCATGGGCGCCTGCAGGCCGCCGGCGATCTGCGCCAGCAGCACCTCGCGGGGCGGCATGTCGGCCAGCTGCCGCACCTGCGCCGGGTCGAAGGGCTTCCGGTCCACCACGCCCACCTTCACGGTGGGGCGGTCGCCGAACTCCCGGGCGAAGTCGGCCAGCACCTTGGCCGGCGCCACCGCGTCTTCGCGGCCGATCACCACCCCCGTGGGGCCGGTGAAGAAGCCCGCGATGTCGGGCAGCTCCAGGCCGTCGAGGGCCCGGATGGCCAGCGTGTTCTTGACCACCACGTAGTCCACGCCCTGCTTGCGCAGACGGCTGCGGAACTCGGTGATCTGCTTCACGCTCAGGCCGGTGAAGTCCGTCAGGTAGAACGCGCTCGCGTCGCCCAGCTTCTGCTGGAGCTCGGTGACGACGACGTTCTTCTCGTCTTTCCTCATCCGCTCAGCTCCGCCGGAAAAGGTTGGCATCCACCGGAACGCCGGGTCCCATGGTGCTGGAAACCGTCACCCCGCGCACGTACTGCCCCTTGGCAGCCGCCGGCTTGGCCCGGATCACCGTGTCCATGAAGGCGCTCAGGTTCTCTTCCAGCTTCGCCGGCTCGAACGACACCTTCCCGATGGGAACGTGCACGTTGCCCGTGCGGTCCACGCGGAACTCGATCTTGCCGGCCTTGATCTCGCGCACCGCGCGCGAAACGTCCATCGTCACCGTGCCCGCCTTGGGCGTGGGCATCAGGCCGCGGGGGCCCAGGATGCGCCCCAGCTGGCCCACCTGGCCCATCATGTCGGGCGTGGCGACGCAGACGTCGAAATCCAGCCAGCCGTCCTTGATCTTCTGGACGTACTCGGTGCCCACGAAATCGGCACCGGCTTCCTCCGCCTCACGCGCGCGGTCGCCCTGGGCGATCACGAGCACGCGGGCGGTCTTCCCCGTACCGTGGGGAAGGACGACGGCGCCGCGGACGATCTGGTCCGCGTGCCTCGGGTCGACGCCAAGGCGGACGGCGGCTTCCACCGTCTCGTCGAACTTGGCGAAGCTCAGCTCCTTGACGAGGCTTACGGCCTCGGCGGGCTGAAACGTCGATCCCTCGGGCACACGGGCCTGCGCGTCGCGGAACTTTTTCCCGTGCTTTGGCATGTACCCCCTCAGCGAACTTTTCTCACGAGTCCTCCCACCCGGCGTTCGCCTGGCCCGCGGTGGTTGATCGGACGGGATTTCGGCCGCGCTCCGCATTGCGGAACGGAAGGGCGGGAGACCGCTTCCTGGGCTCCGGCCGAACTCCACTTCTCCCGCCTGCGGCCCGCCCGAGGGCGAGCCGTTTCCTCAGAGCGCGATCGCGCGCGCCGTCAGGCCCGCACTCACGCACTCACGCACTTCTTTTACTTCGCCACCTCGACGCCCATCGACCGGGCGGTGCCGGCGATCTGGCGCATGGCGCCCTCGATGTCGGCCGCGTTCAGGTCGGGCATCTTGGTCTCGGCGATGGTGCGCAGCTGCTCCTGCGAGAGCGTGCCCACCTTGGTCTTCTTCGACGAGGCGGAGCCCTTGTCCAGGCCGATGGCCTTCTTGATCAGCACCGCCGCCGGGGGCGTCTTGGTGATGAACGTGAAGGAGCGGTCCGCGTACACGGTGATCTCGACGGGAATGATCATCCCCGGCTGACCCTGCGTGCGCGCGTTGAACTGCTTGCAGAACTCCATGATGTTCACGCCGTGCTGGCCCAGCGCGGGGCCCACGGGGGGCGCCGGGTTGGCCGCGCCGGCGGGAACCTGGAGCTTGATGAACCCGGTGACTTTCTTCGCCATCTTCGCCTCGAATCAACGTCCGCTTCAGAAGCCGCGGAGCTGCGTGTAGTCCAGCTCGATGCTGGTGGGCCGCCCGAAGAGCGACACCTCCACCTTGACCTTGCCCTTGTCGTGGTCGATGTCCTGCACGGTGCCGCTGAACTCCTTGAACGGCCCGTCGGTCACCTCGACCACCTGCCCGTGGTTGAACGGGATCAGCACCACCGGGGCCTCGGCGGCGGCCGGAGCCGCCTCTTCCTGCCCCAGCACCTTCGACAGTTCGTCGTCGGTCAGCGGCGCGGGCTCGGCGCCCGTGCCCAGGAACTTGATGACGCCCTGGATGCTGTTGATCAGGTGGGCCGTGCGCTGGTTGTACACCATCTTCACCAGCACGTACCCCGGGTACAGCTTCCGGGTGACGGTCACGCGCTTGCCGTTGCGAAGCTCCACCTCTTCACGGGTGGGGACCATCACTTCCTGGATCTGCCGGGTTTCCGGCTCGCCCTGCTCCTCGTCGATGCGGCGCTGGATCAGCCGCTGCACCTTGTTCTCGTGCCCCGAATAGCTCTGGATGGCGTACCACTTGGCGTCGGCCATGGGCGCGCTCAGCTCGTGAACAGGGACGAGATCATGTCGAGCACCACGCCGACGCCGCGGTCCATCACGAAGATGATGGACGCCATCACCAGCATGAACACCACGATCATCCACGTGGAGCTCTGCAGCTGCGCGCGGTCGGGCCAGGTGATCTTCTTGACCTGCTCTACGACTTCACCGAAGAAGTCGCGGGCAGAGGTACGCGTCGTCGTCTCAGCCATGCGGAAACCGTTCGCGATCAAAAAAGGGTGCCGGCCGGCCCGGAAAGGGCCGGCCGCCGTTCCGGGTGCCGCTTACTTGGTTTCCTTGTGCGGCCGGTGCGTGTTGCACCGCGGGCAGTACTTCTTGTACTCCACCCGCTCGGGGTGCTTGCGCTTGTTCTTGGTCAGGTGGTAGTTCCTCTCCTTGCACTCGGTGCAGGCGAGGATGACCTTGTCGCGCATGGCTCCAGCTCCTTGTATGTCAACCGTTCCAGACGGCACGCGGCGGGGAGCGGTGCCCCCGCCGCAACCTCCCTGTCCGATGTCCGGCGGTTACTCGACGATCTCGGTGACGACGCCGGCGCCCACGGTGCGGCCGCCCTCGCGGATGGCGAAGCGCAGCTCCTTCTCCATGGCGATGGGGGTGATCAGCTCCACCACCATCTGCACGTTGTCGCCCGGCATCACCATCTCCACCCCCTCCGGCAGGGTGGCGCTGCCCGTCACGTCGGTCGTGCGGAAGTAGAACTGCGGCCGGTACCCGTTGAAGAACGGCGTGTGGCGCCCGCCCTCCTCCTTGGTCAGCACGTACACCTCGGCCTTGAACCTGGTGTGCGGCGTGATGCTCTTCGGCTTCGCCAGCACCATCCCGCGCTCGATCTCGTCCTTGGCCACGCCGCGCAGCAGCAGCCCCACGTTGTCGCCCGCCTGCCCCTCGTCGAGGAGCTTGCGGAACATCTCCACCCCGGTCACCGTGGTGCTCTTCTCCGAGTTCATCCCCACCAGCTCCACCGTCTCCCCCACCTTGATGATCCCGCGCTCGATGCGGCCCGTGGCCACCGTGCCGCGCCCGGTGATCGAGAACACGTCCTCGACCGGCATCAGGAACGGCTTGTCGACCTCGCGCTTCGGCTGCGGAATGTAGGAGTCCAGGGCGTCCATCAGCTCGCCGATCTTCGCCCCGTACTCGCTATTGGGGTCCATCGACTCCAACGCGCGCAGCGCCGACCCCTTGATGATCGG
>NZ_DATBNB010000206.1 GCF_036554565.1 Longimicrobium sp.
GTGCCTGCTGGCGGAAAAGCCCTTCGCCGGGGTGAACGGGAGCGGCAAGCACCTCAACTGGTCGCTGGGGACCGAGTCCGCCAACCTGCTGGAGCCGGGCGAGACGCCGCACGAGAACATGCAGTTCCTGTTCTTCTGCACGGCGGTGCTGCGCGCGGTGGACCGGCACCAGGACCTGATCCGCGCCACCGTGGCGCACGCCGGCAACGACCACCGGCTGGGTGCCAACGAGGCGCCGCCGGCCATCATCTCGGTGTTCCTGGGCGATCAGCTGGCGGACGTGTTCGAGCAGATCGAGCGCGCCGGCACGGCCACGGAAAGCAAGCAGGGCGGGCTCCTGGGCCTGGGCTCGCCGGTGCTGCCCAACCTTCCGCAGCACGCGGGTGACCGCAACCGTACGTCGCCCTTTGCCTTCACGGGCAACAAGTTCGAGTTCCGCGCGCCGGGCTCGTCGCAGTCGGTGTCGTTCGCGGCCACGGTGCTCAACACCATCATGGCCGAGTCGCTCGACGAGCTGAACACGCTGCTCGATGCGGAGCTGGAAAAGGGCACCTCGTTCGAGGATGCGCTGCGAACGCTGATCGCGTCGGAGATCCGCAAGGTTAAGCGCATCATCTTCAACGGCGACGGCTACAGCGACGACTGGAAGGACGAGGCGGCCCGCCGCGGGCTGCTGAACCTGCCCAACACGCTCGACGCGCTGGAGATGCTGCCCGGCGAGAAGAACCTGGCGCTCTTCCAGAAGTACGGCGTCCTTTCGCACCGCGAGCTGGAGAGCCGGCACGAGGTGGCGCTGGACCAGTACTTCAAGACGGTGAACATCGAGGGCGAAACCACGGCCGACATCGCCAGCACCATGATCCTGCCGGCCGCGGTGCGCTACTTGAACGACCTGGTGGCCGCCGCCGACCGCACCCGCACGCTGGGCGTGGAAACGCGCGGGCTCACCCGCACGGTGAAGATCGTCAACGAGCTGGTGGACGAGCTGCGCGACGCGCTGGACGCGCTGGTGGAGCAGAACGCCGAGCTGGGCGGCGAGACCGTGCACAGCAAGGCGTACCACGTGCGCGACAACGTGGTCCCGGCCATGGGCGCCGTGCGCGCCGCCGCCGACCGCTTGGAAAAGGTGGTGCCGGACGACTACTGGCCCCTGCCGACGTACCGCGACATGCTGTTCGTGAAGTAGGCTGACGCGGATCGCTGGATGCAGAAAGGGCCGCTCCCATCGCCGGGAGCGGCCCTTCGTCGTTCGATCAGCGTGGGGCCGTCACGCCGGCAGTGCAACTCCGTAGACGTCCAGCTCGCCGCGGAGGTGATTAAGGTGCGTGGTGAACAGGCTGTCCTCCTCCACCGTCTCGCGGCCGTCCGCCGTCAGGATGGCCAGGCCCAGCCCGCTGAGCGCGGTCACCACCTGGTCGGCGTTGTGGGTGCCGCGTTCGCGGTCCATCTCCAGGATGGCGCGCAGGTAGGCCGGCGTGTCGGTCAGAAAGGCGTGGAGCGCGTCGGGGTCGTTGGCCATCTCCATGCTTTC
>NZ_DATBNB010000207.1 GCF_036554565.1 Longimicrobium sp.
AATCGGCGCATAGGTGCCTCCGCGAGAGGAGCGTGAAGTGGATGAAGGAGCCACCTAAGATGCACGCTCACCGCGTCCACTTGCAACACATGAAGTGCACGAAATGAGGGCGTCCCCCGCCCCTCGCGAGACGCCACAAACGCCGTACGCTCCAGACGCGCCCTCCCGATGACCGGGGACGGCGCTATCCCCCGACTCCGACCCCTCCAAGCAGCCGTCCCGCTTAGACGCTAGTTTCCTCCACCGATCATGATGCCGCCGGCCGCGGGCTTGGCCGCGGCCGAGTCGCCTGCGGGCGATCCGGACGTGGATGCCCCCGCGGCAGGCGCAGCACTGGCGGGATGCAGGGGCTCGTCGGAGCCGCACGCGGCGAGCGCAACCAGCACGGCGGCGCAGAACGTGAATCGTTGCATGAGAGTCTCGCGGGATCGCGGTAAGTGGATAAAGTGGTCAACCCAGGATAGGCGGTCCCCCACCCACGTGCAACACATCAGACGCCTGAAATGAAGTCGCCCGTCGTTCCGCCTCCCGGCCTGGTAGATCACGCTACCCGGACGGCGTTGCTGCTGTCTGACCACTTTGACCACATATCGTCCGAAGGCCGCTACCGGGTGCGCCGGTGCGCCACCTGGGCGGAGCTGGCGGAGCAGGCCCAGCAGGCGCCGCCCAGCGCGGTGCTGCTGGTGCGCACCGAGCCGGGCGACGGCGCGCTGCAGGCGCTGGAGCAGCTGATGCGGGCCACGCCCTCCGTACCGGCGGTGGTGGCGCTCTCGTTCCGCGCGGCCAGCGCCGAGCACCTGCGCGCGGCGCTGGCCACGGGGATCAGCGAGGTGGTGAACCTGGACCTGGAGCGCACCTTCGCCTCCATGCACCCCACGCTGCGCCGGGCCCACGCGCGCCCGCTGAAGCGCCGGATCGAGGCGCAGCTCCCCGTGTGGGTGAGCGAGCACGCACGCACGCTCCTGCGCGCGACGGCCGAAACGGTGGTGGACGGGGGAGGGCGGGAGGTGCTGGCCTCCATCTTCGCCGTGCAGCAGCGCACCGTGGCAGACTGGACGGCCGAGCTGGGGCTGCCCACGCCACGCAGGCTGCTGGGGTGGATGCGGGTGCTGCTGGCGCTGACGCTGCTGGAAGAGGCCAACCGCACGGTGCGCAACGTGGCGGAAAGCTGCGGCTACAGCGACGACACGGCCCTCAAGCGCGCCGTCGAGAACTTCACCGGCGCGCCCTCGGCCACCCGCGCGCAAACCTTCACGACGGCCTTCGAAGTCTTCCGCGACGAGCTCTGGCACCTGCGCGAAAGCCGCCGCGAGGCGCGCAGGGCAGAGTCGGTGTAACCACGACAGCGGGCCTCACGCAGAGCCGCAGAGCCGCAGAGCCGCGGCGAAAGAATGGCAGGGCCGGCGGAAGATAACCCATGAAAGCGCTCCGGGGGTACGCCTGCCCCGGGGCGCTTCTGCGTTCACGTACGAAAGCAATGCCTTTATCTTTCGCGGGATATAGAAAAGTTATATCTTTCTCCTTGATATGCTTTCCAAGGAAGATCGATGCTGAAAACTAACTTGATGACCAGCCTGGCCGGCCAGCAGACAGAGCGGCGGTTCTCAGCGCTGCGGGAGCAGGCCGGGCTTCTCGCCACTCCCAAGGGCGGGTGGATACGCCTGCTGCGCACGTCATTGGGGATGCGGCAGCAGGACCTCGGCGCCCGGCTCGGGATCACGGCACAGGCCGCTGGGCAGCTGGAACAGCGGGAGATCGACGAGGCGGTAACGCTCAAGGCGCTCCGTCAGACCGCCGACGCTCTCGGTGCCGACCTGCACTACGTCCTCGTACCCCGGCAGCCGCTAGCCGCCACGGTCGAGGAGCGGATCAGCCGTGCAGCGCGTCATCTTGCCCGCCAGGTAGACCACACGATGAGGCTGGAGAACCAGGCGACCGGAGACGCGGCGAGCCAGATGCGGATACGGCACATCGAGGAGCAGCTGCGCCTGACACCCTCGCTGGTGTGGACGCTCCCCGATGACCTTTGAGGGTGAACGCGGCTCCGGAGGCACGACGCCGCTCGATCCCGACGAGGCCGAGGGCCTCCTGCAGCCGCACATCACCACCCAGGAGGAGCTCAACGAAGCGGAGGCCGCCAACGTCGCGGACGCACTCCTGTGGGCGCATACCACCCGGGCAGGGCGGCGCGATCCACTCTCGGAAGCATACGTCTTCGAGCTGCACCGCCGGATGTTCGGCCAGGTCTGGTCGTGGGCGGGAACCCCTCGGCTGACGCAGAAGAACGTGGGTGTCGCGGCGTGGGAGATACGTCCCGGCGTCCGCGATACCATCGCCGACGCCCGGGTGTGGAGAGACGCGCTCCGAACGAACAGGCCTGTCTTCCCGCTCGACGAGATCGCGGTTCGCGTGCACCACCGCCTCGTATGGGTGCATCCGTTTCCCAACGGCAACGGGCGCCACGCCAGGATGATGGCCAACCTCGTGCTGCGGCACGCCGGCGCGCCACCGCTCACATGGGGGGACACGAGCGGCTCGCTGGTGTCCACCGGCACGTTGCGCGATCGATACTTGGCCGCGCTACGCGCAGCAGACCGCGGCGACTACGGTCCGCTGATCACGTTCGCGAAAAGCTGACGCGGAGCCGTTCGGCGCGAATACGCCGGAATCAGCACCTGCGGCTCAGCCCGGCAGATCGTACGAGAGCGGATGCTGGTACGCCGCGCATACCTGCGCGAACTGCAGCACCGTCACGCCCAGCAGCGTGGCTGCGCGGCGTAGCGAGAGTCGTCCGTCGTTCACCGCGTCCGCCACCCGCTGCACGAAGGGCCTGCTGAACAGGGGCGGCACCTGATCCGTCGACACGCGGCTCGATCGCGACACGGGCGGGAGTGCCGCGGCCGCAGCCTTGGACAGCAGCCCAAGGTTCACGAGGCGCCACTGCAGGGCCTGCGTGCTGACCCGCAGATCCGCCGCCGTACGGGCGAGCCATGCGGTCACGTCCTCGTCGCCACGCGTGCTCCAGCCACGCGCCACGATATCTGCGGGCATCAGGAGCGCGGCGGCGAAGTTCTCGGCCATCAGCTCCACCCGGTTGCCCTTGGTCCGCTTTACCTCCTGGGGTTCGATGCGCTTGGGAGGCATGGCATCCCAGGTGAGCAGGTGAAACAGCTCGTGCGCGAGATCGAAGGACCGCCGGCCGGCCGGTTCCCTGCGGTTGACGACGATGGTGTGCTGCCCCGGCAGGTGCGACGCGGCACCTGAAATTCCCACGGGGGCGTCCACGTAGAGCACCAGCACACCGAGTTCGCGATGCACCGCGTCTTCCAGCCGGTCCGCGGGCACGTCTCCCAGCGACCAGCGCTCCCGCAGCAGCTCGGCACTCGCCGCCGCGTCCTCGAACGATGAACGTTCGGTCAGCTCGAGCTTGTGGCCGAGGCGGCGAGGCTCGCACCCCACCTGCATGCCCAATTCGCGGTACGTGGCGATCCACCTCCCCGCCTGCTCCTGGAACGCCGAGAGCGTTTCCGGATCCACGTCCTTCGCGCGGAAGTTGAACGAGCCCTCGCCAACCAGGCGGTACGGATCGAGGAACGTATCCACGTCGACACCAAGCACGTGCGCCGCGCGAACCAGCTCGTCGGGCGCGATGCGCCGTTCCCCAGCTTCGATCGCCGCAAGCGTCTGCCGGTCGTTGAACCCGAGCCGCGCGGCGAGCGACTCCTGGCTCAGGCTCCGCTCCTCACGCAGCGCCCTCATGCGTCCGCCGATTCGAGCCTGCTGTGTTTGCGTCATCATACCCGACAATATGTGCTTGCAAATCGAAAAATGCAAGACTCCCATGTGAGGCGGAGATGCCTTGATACGCAACGCAAACGCCCCGGAACCAGGTAGGCTCCGGGGCGGTTGGATCGTCGATGCGCCGCAGGTCTTCGGCTACGACGCTGTTCGTCAGTCCTGCTGCTGTTGGCCGAGTGCGGCCTGCAGGAGGCGCTGGAGGTCGGCGCTGCGGGCCAGCAGGCTCTCGGTGAGCGGCTCGATGCGCACCATCTCGCGGCGAAGCAGCTCCTCGTACGAACGCACCTGGCGCGCGACCGCGGGCTGGCGCATGACACCCGCCTCCACGTTCATGAAGCGCGCGCGAATCTGCGCCGCCTCGCGGTCCAGCGACCGCAGCCGGGCCGCGTCGCCGCGGCGCTGGGCGGTTTGCACCTCGGCGGGGATCTGGCGCGCGCGGCTGGCCAGCGTGCGCAGCTCCGGGTCGGCCGCGTCCATCGCCTGCTGAATGCCCTGCATCAGCGCGTCGCGCCGGCGGCGCAACTCGGGGTTCTGCAGGGCGCGCTCGTGCACCTGCGCCAGGTGCCCGCTCAGGCGCTGAAGCTCGCCGTACCAGTTGCGCGCCATGTCGCCGGCGGACGCGCCGGGCGCCCGCGC
>NZ_DATBNB010000208.1 GCF_036554565.1 Longimicrobium sp.
ATGCCCGGGCCTCGTCCTTTTTCGTCCGCATCGAAAATGGCATCACGCGGAGGCGCGGAGAAACAGACGAGCCGCGGAGGTGTCCCCTCCGCGGCTCTCCATTCTTCTCCGCGGCTCCGCGTGAACCGCTTTCCATCAGGATCTGTGCGGCGAGAAATGCAAGAGGCCCGATCCGCCGGGGATTGGGCCTCTCTGCTTGCGGATCAGAAGTCGAACCGGCGGGCGGCGCGCTTGCGGTCCTTGTGACGGCGGCGCTCGGCGGCCTTCTCCTTGAGCTTCCGCGCCTCGCTGGGCTTCTCGTAGTGCCGCTTGCGGCGCATGTCCTTGAACAGACCCGAACGAATCATCCGACGGCGGAACTGCTTGAGCGCCCAATCCAGGCGGTCAGTCTCTGCAAGCTGAATCTCGACCACGTCTTCTCCCTTCTGAGGAAACGATTGAAGACCCGCGCGACGTGCCCCGGGTCTCCCGATTCTCCATCAATCCCATGACCAGACCCTCAAAATAATCGATTTTCCGCACAAGTCAACCAGGCGTCCTCGCACGGACGCCGGGCTACGGCGCCGGCGCGTCGGGCGCGCGCACCCGTTCGTTGGCGGCCATCCGCATCCGGGGGACGCCGCCGCGCTCGTCGATGACGAACGAGAGGAAGCTTTCGCCCATGGCGCGGTTGGCCCAGCGGGCCAGGAACACGTCGTGGTGCCAGTGCTCCAGCGGCGCCGTGTTGCGCCCGCCCAGCTCCGCCACCAGCACCCCGTCGCGCACCCGGAGAACCACGGCGGACTGGATGCTGTCGGGGTCCACGTAGGTGCCGGCGTACGCCTGCAGCGGCAGCGAATGCCGGGTGCCGGCGGCCCGGTGCGACCTCCGCTCGCGCTCGGCGGCGCGCTCGCGCTCCGCCGCCTGCGCATACGCGGGGCGCAGCTCGGCGCTCCAGTCGCGCCGCGGGCCGCCCAGGAACTCGTCGACGATGCGGTACATCAGCGCGTGCCGCACCTCGGCGTGATCCAGGTTGGCGTAGATCACCAGCCCCAGCCGCTCTTCGGGCACCAGCGCCAGGATGGCCGTCATCCCGTCGATGCTTCCCGTATGCATCGCCAGCTTCCGTCCCCTGTAGTCCTGCAGGAACCACCCCAGCCCGTAGGCGGTGAAGTTGGGGCGCGACAGCCGCGTGGGCTCCGGATAGAACGAGGCGGCGGGGATGACGACCTGCGGGGTCAGCATCTCGCGATGGCTGGCCGCGCTCACCAGCCGGCGCCCGCCCACCCGGCCGCTGTCCAGCTGAAAGCGGATCCACCGCGCCATGTCGCTGACCGACGAGTTCATGGACCCCGCCGGGCCGATGTTGTCGAAGTCCAGGTACGGCACGGGCATCACCGTGTCGTTCACCTCCACGTGGGGCGTGGCCACGTTCGGCCGCTCGCCGAGCCCCGCGTAGCCGGTCAGTGTCTCGCCCATCCCCAGCGGCTGCAGGATGCGCTGGCGTACGAACTCGCTCCACGGCATCCCCGACGCCTGCTGCACCACCCGCCCCGCCACCATGTAGCCGACGTTGTTGTACTGGTAGCGCGTGCGGGGCGCGGCGAACGGGCGCACGTAGCGCAGCCGCCGCAGGATGTCGTCGCTGGTGTTGGGAGACGCGAACCAGAGGGCATCGCTTCCCGGCAGCCCCGTGCGGTGGGTGAGCAGGTCGCGCACGGTCAGCTGCCCGGTCAGCCCGGGATCGGAAAGGCGGAACCCGGGCAGGTGCATGGAGACGGGATCGTCCCACCGCACTTTCCCCTCGTCCACCAGCATGGCCAGCGCGGTGGCGGTGAACGCCTTGGTGGTAGAGGCGATGGCGAACGAGGTGTGTTCGTCCACGCGGTCGTTCCCTCCCACCGTCCTCACCCCGAAGCCGCGCGCGTACACCACCGAATCGTCCTTGACGATGGCGATGGCCATTCCCGGCACGTGCCAGTCGCGCATGGCGTTCTGCACGTAGGCGTCGAACCCGTCCAGCGGCCGTCCCTGCGCGGCGGCGGGCGCGGAGGCCAGGACCGTGGCGACGACGAGCGCGCGGCGGAGGATCGGCATCGGCAGGACGCGCATGGTGGAT
>NZ_DATBNB010000209.1 GCF_036554565.1 Longimicrobium sp.
TATGGCCGGTGGCTATGGCGCGGGGGATCCACCCGATCCCATCCCGAACTCGGAAGTGAAAACCCGCTGCGCGGATGGTACTGCCGGGGCCACCCGGTGGGAGAGTACGGCGCCGCCGGCCTATTATTCCGAACGCCCGCTTCGAGCATCTCGCTCGAGGCGGGCGTTTGGCGTTTCTACCTATTCGAACAGAACGGGGTCTCACGCGGAGGCGCGGAGAACGCGGAGAAAAGCGGAGGGAGCGCTCCCGCACTTCTCTGCGCCCTCCGCGCCGCCGCGTGAGTCATGCAGTTCGGCCCCGATTTACTTGCGCCGCCTCGTTCGTGCGGACTAGATTCGGCCCCATGGATGAGAGCGGCGACGAGGTGACGACGAGAGCGGGCTACGTGGCCCTGGTGGGCTATCCCAACGCGGGCAAGTCGTCGCTGATGAACCGCCTGGTGGAGCAGAAGCTCAGCATCGTTACACCGCTGGCGCAGACCACGCGCGAAAAGGTGCTGGGCATCGATACCCGCGACGGCGTGCAGATGGTGTTCGTCGACACCCCCGGGCTGGTGGAGCCGCGGTACCTGCTTCACCGCGCCATGCTCCACGCCGCCACCGAGGTCATCGGCGACTCCGACGTGGTGCTGCTGCTGGTGGATGCGGCCGCGGGCATCCCCGAGTTTTCGCCCGACGTGCTGGAGCTGCTCGCCCGCGCGAAGGGGCTGATCGCCGTCAGCAACAAGCGGGACCTGGCGCGGCCGGGGCAGAGCGAGCAGGTGAAGCACTGGACGCAGGAGCGGTTCGGCATCGACCCGGTGGAGGTGTCGGCGCTGACGGGCGAGGGGGTCGTTGGCCTGCGCGAAGAGATCGCTCGGCGGCTGCCCGTGTCGCCCTTCCTGTTCCCGGAAGACGATGTCTCGTCGCAGCCGGTCCGCTTCTTCGTGGCCGAGTTCGTGCGCGAGGCGGCGTTCGAGCTGTTCGAGAAAGAGGTGCCGTACAGCATCGCCGTAAAGGTCGACGAGTTTCGCGAAACGGCGACGCCGCTGTACATCCGCGCCACCATCTACGTGGAGCGCCCCACCCAGAAGGCCATCCTGATCGGGCAGGGGGGCGCTGCCATCAAGAAGCTCGGCCGCTCGGCGCGCGAAAAGATCGAGGAGTTCGTCGGCGCGCCGGTGTACCTGGACCTGTGGGTGAAGGTGCTGCCGCGCTGGCGCAAGGACGCGCTTCAGCTGCAGCGCTTCGGCTTCTCCATTCCCACGCAGGAAGAACGCACGTGATCGAACCTTGGCTGCTCGACCTGCTGGTGTGCCCCAAGTGCCGGGGCGAGCTGACGTACGAGCAGGACCCCGAATCCCTCGTCTGCGCGGCCGACCGCCTGCGCTACGAGGTGCGGGAGGGGATTCCCATCCTGCTGATCGACGAGGCGCGTCCGCTGGAACCCGCCGGGGGCGTTTGACAGCCGACGCCGCAGCCGGATAGTATCTCCCCCCTTCTTCGCCCTGCACACCCGTAGCCGGACGTCATGCCGCCGCGCATTCTGTTGCACTTTACGCCGCACGGCCGCCCCCCGCCGGGGGTGGTCAGCGAGTTCGCGGCGGAGCGCGGCCTTCCCGTCGTCGATGCCACCGACGGCCGCGACGTGCTGGAGCGGGTGGGCCGCTCGTACCCGGCGGCGCTGGTGATCGACGCGACCCCGCCGCTGGACGCGGCTCTGGCAGTCTGCCGGGCCATCAAGGACGAGGCGTTCACCTCCGTCGTCCCCGTGATCGCCTACGCGACGGGGCAGGGCGAGGGCGACGACCCGGCGGCGCTTTCGCTGGAGGCCGGTGCCGACGAGGTGCTGAACCACAAGCTTTCGGAGCGCGAGTGCGCGCTACGGCTGCGGATGGCCCTGCGGCGGGCGGAGCGCGACGTGAGCGTGCACCCCACCACGCTGCTGCCGGGCACCGTGCAGATCGAGCGCGACATCGGCCGGCGGCTCCTGACGGGCGAAAAGTTCGCGGTCTGCTACTGCGACCTCGATCATTTCAAGGAATTCAACGACCGGTACGGGTACAACAACGGCGACCGGGTGATCCTGATCCTGTCGCGCATCCTTCGCGACGTGGTGAGGGCGCACTCGCCGACGGCGTTCGTGGGGCACATCGGCGGCGACGACTTCATCTTCAACGCGCCGCTGGATGATTTCCGGAAGTGCTGCGAAGAGGTGATCAGCGTGTTCAGCGAGCTGATTGACCTGCACTATACGCCCGAGGACCGCGAGCGTGGCTCCTTCTTCGGCAAGGACCGGCGCGGCGAGGGGTACGAGGTGCCGCTGATGACGCTTTCCATCGGCGTGGTGACCAACGAGCACCGCTCGTTCGTGCACACGGCGCAGATCAGCCAGCTGGCCACCGAAATGAAGGCGTACGCCAAGACGTTCTCCGGCTCCATCTACGTGGTGGACCGGCGGCACGGCGGCGAAAGCGCCCTTGCGGCGGCCACCGCATCCGACGAGAACGCTTCCGGGGACCACACGCAATGAACGTCACCTGCACGCACTGCAGCACCGTCTTCCGGGTAGATCCGCGGAAGGTTCCCGACGGCGGGGTGCGGGTTCGCTGCTCCATCTGCCGCGGCGTCTTCCAGGTTTCCGCCACCGGTGCGGCCGCGGCTCCGCCGACGCCATCC
>NZ_DATBNB010000210.1 GCF_036554565.1 Longimicrobium sp.
TCGGCGCGGCGCCGGAGGGGGCCGCGGGGCCGCAGGCCCGTACGCCGTCACGCGCCCTCCGCGACACCCTGCACTTCGGTGCGCACGAGGGCGGGCGCGCCCTCGACGGCGCCCCGGCGGTGGGCGCGTCGCTGACCATTCCGGTGCGCGGCATTGCGCCCCAGCAGCTTCGCGACTCGTACAACGACGCGCGCTCCGGGGGGCGCACCCACAACGCCATCGACATCATGGCGCCGCAGGGCAGCCCCGTGGTGGCCGCGAGCGACGGGGTCATCCATCGGCTGCGCACCGGAGGCCTCGGCGGCATCACCATCTACCAACTGGGCGAAGACGGACGGACGCTCTTCTATTACGCCCACCTGGAGCGGTACGCGGCCGGCATCCGCGAGGGCCAGCGGGTGCGGCGGGGCGAGGTGATCGCCTACGTGGGCGATACGGGCAACGCGGGGCCTGGCAACTACCACCTGCACTTTTCCGTGGGGCGGCTGACCAGCATGGAGCGCTGGTGGGAGAGCGAGAACGTGAATCCCTATCCGCTGCTGGCCGGCAGCGCCGCCCGCGCCGCCACCGCGTCGCGCGAAGACCGCTGATTTGCGCTCGAGCAACCCTGGTCCATCGCACGAGAGCCGCGGCCCCGCCGCGGCTCTCCGTGGTTTGGGGGATCACGCACTGCGGAGACCGAGGACTCTGGATGACAGGTAGCGGGGTGACGACTGACAGGGAGCGGCTGGCCATGATCGGACGTGCCTCCCAGACCTCCTCCACACAAGCGCAAGCCAGTCCGCGCAGGCGGACTTCGTGTCCGTTGCAGCGACTCCAGTCGCCCTGGACGGGCTCGGCTTCGCGGGTCAGGCCTGGGGCGTGTACATGGCGCCAGGCACCAGCCCGCCGCCCTCGATCACCTGCTGGTCCCACGGAAACACGATCAGCGAGCCGGTTTCCAGCGCGTGGAAGTCCGGCCGGTAGCCGCCGGGGCGCACGAAGCTGGTGGCGGTCCGGACCGCGGCCGGTCCCACCTCGCGCACCGCGGCCAGAGCCAGGCGCAGGGTGTCGCCGCTGGTGCTGATCTCGTCCACGATCAGCACGCGGCGGCCGCGGGCGCTCACGGGCGTGGGCGACAGCACGCGCGGATAGGCGTGGGCCACGCGCCCGTGCTCGCGGCGGGTGACCTTCATCGCCTCGAAGTCGCACTGCAGCATCGTCGCCACCGTGGCCGCGGGCACCACCCCCGCCGTGGCGATGCCGATGACCAGCTCCGGCTGAAACTCCTGCGCCACACGCACCGCCAGGGCGCGGCACAGCTCGCCGAACAGCTCCCACGACAGGTCGAACCGGCCGGATAGGCCACCCGCGGGCGAATGCGCGGGATGAAGCACGGTCGGAACGGCCATGGAAAGCTCCGGGAGCCGGGTTCAGAAAGGGGCCGTGCACGTTACAAGATCCATTCCCCCCATGAAAGCAAACATTTCGCGCGCGGTGGCGGGGCGCGGGCCCGGCGGATAGAATCCGGCTCATGGCAGACGACCTTCGCGCCCGCGCCGACGAGCGGTTCGAGCGCGCGCTCCGCGAGACGGGCGCGCGAGACCCGCGCAACTTCTTCCGCGACCAGCTGCGCGACCTGCGGGCGCGCGACGGCGAGGCGTTTCAGCAGGCGCTCACCTACTTCAACCAGCGGCTGATTCCGGCCGTCGCCGACGACGCGTCGGACCCCATCGCCGAGTGGCTGGAGTACGGCCGGTTGCTGGCGTCGCTCTCCATCCCGGGCCGCACGGTGCAGATCGACGCCACCGGCCGCTCGCGCGAGTACGCCCGTCCAGTGCCGCTGGCCGCGCTGGTGCTTCACCTGCCGTCCAACGCGGGCACGCCCGCCCTGGTCGTCGCCATCCCGCCCAAGCTCACTCCCCACCAGCGCGCCGCCTTCGATCTGCTCGTCAAGCAGTCGAACGGGTCGTAGCCGGCTCGAAACGTCGCTCGCGGACCGACCGGGCTCGGCGTGCGGGCCGGCGCCCCCCATCCCCAGCCCTTCCCCCGCAAACAGCGCGGGGGAAGGGAGCCAGTGTGGTGCGCTTCCGCGGGTCAGTCGTCGGCCCCTGCACACACTCCGCATCCATCGACGCGATGTCATCCCGATGGAGCGGCCACGCGGAACCTGCGGCAGCACCACGCTTTGCAGCGACTGAGGGATCCGCCACACAATGCGCCAGGACGCTCCATCGCCGCGGAAGCACCGTCGCAAGCGGGGGTGTAGTGCGCTTGGATCGGATGCCGGTGCATGCCACGGCAGCCCCCTCTCCCCGGCCCTCTCCCCCGCTTCGCAGGGGAAAGGGAGAAATCGATCGCGCTCCGGCAGGTGCGGCGTGCTTGCGCGTACGGGAGCGACGGCTCGCCACCATCCACGGAGTACGGCTCCGTGCAGCACCCGCCTCGGTACCGCGTCAACGCTGGTCCAGGGATGCAACCTGTTTTCTCCCAATCGCTTAAGATGTCCGCTACCCGCCCGGCGCACGTCCTGCGGTATTGGTCCATCGGGCCGTGGACGCGCGCGTCTGCCAGCAATTGACGGGGAGGAGGCGATGATGAGGTTCGATACCGCGGTGGACGCATATCTGAACGGGTCTGACCGGTCGCGCCCGTGGACGCAGCGGGAGGAAGAGGTGATGCTGCGTGGGTTGGCGGGCTGGCTCCCCGGCCAGGTGGAAAGCGATGGCGTCGAGGACATCACCCCCGACGTCCTCACCCGCTACGCCGACGAGCGCCGCCTGTCGGACGAGGAGCGCG
>NZ_DATBNB010000211.1 GCF_036554565.1 Longimicrobium sp.
CCCCGGCACCATGTACTCCGGCATTCCCCCCGACAGGTGCGCCCGCAGCTCCGCAGCCGACACCTCCGCACCCGCCTCGCCCACCACGTACGCCACCAGCCGCCGGTCCCCGGACGTATCTTCGCGCGCCACGACGACGGCCTCGCGCACGCTGGCGTGCTCGGCCAGCCGCGCCTCGATCTCGCCCGGCTCAATGCGGAAGCCGCGGACCTTGACCTGGAAGTCGGTGCGACCCAGGAACTCCAGCGTCCCATCCGCCCGCCAGCGGCCCAGGTCGCCGGTGCGGTACATCCGCGCGCCGTCACCGGCGAACGGATCGGGGACGAAGCGCTCCGCCGTGAGCCCCGCGCGGCCCAGGTAGCCGCGCGCCACGCCGGCCCCGCCCACGTACAGCTCGCCCGCTACGCCCACGGGCGCCGGCTCGCCGCGCGCGTCCAGCACGTAGACCCGCGCGTTGGCGATGGGCCGGCCGATGGCGGGCGCGCGGCCGTCTACGCCGCACACGTGCGAGGTGGAATCGATCGTCGCTTCCGTGGGGCCGTACAGGTTCACCACCTCGCCCGCGCCCGCGGCGCGCGCTTCCTGCACCAGCGCGGCCGGGAGCGGCTCGCCCCCGCAGAAGAGAATCCGGCAGGGAAGCGCGCTTCCCGCCGGACGCGCGCCGAGCATCGCCTGGAGAAGGGTGGGGACGAACTGCGCGACGGTCACCCCGCCCTCCGCCATCACCCGCCCCATGGCCTCCGGGTCCTTCGCCGCGTCGGACGAGAGGAGCAGCATCCGCGCGCCGGTGGCCAGCGGCGTCCACAGCTCCCACACCGACGCATCGAACGAGACGGAGGTGCGCTGCAGCACCGTGTCCCCCGCGCCGATGGCGAAGGCGGCGGCCTGCCATGCGGTGTGGTTCACCAGGCTGCGGTGCTCCACCATCACGCCCTTGGGGCGCCCGGTGGAACCGGAGGTGTAGATGATGTACGCCAGGTGGCCGGGCGTGAGCCCCACGGGCGCGGGGTTCGTCTCCGGCCCCTCCGCCCACGTCGGGACGTCGAGCTCCACCACCGGCACGTCGATCCCCGCGAAGGTGCCGGCCAGGGACGACTGGGTGACGAGCGCCGCCGGGGCGCTGTCCTCCAGCATGGTGCGCAGCCGGTCGGCGGGGTACGCGGGGTCCAGCGGCACGTAGGCGCCGCCCGCCTTTAGGATGGCGAGCAGGGCGATGACCATCTCCGGGCCGCGCTCCACGCAGACCGCCACGCGCGCGTCGGGCCCCACGCTCAGCCCGCGGAGGTGGTGAGCCAGCCGGTTCGCGCGGGCGTTCAGCTCGCCGTAGGTAAGCGACTCATCTTCGAAGGCCACCGCCACCGCGCCCGGCGTGCGCTCCGCCTGCGCCTCGAAAAGTTCGTGGATGCACTGGTCCGCCGGGACCTCGGCCTCCACGTGGCTCCACTCCTCCAGCACCCGCGCGCGCTCCTGGGCGGGCAGCAGTTCGACCCGGTCCACGGGCTGCGTGTCGTCGGCGACCATCTCGTCCAGCACGCGCCGCAGATAGCCCACCCA
Source organism: Longimicrobium sp. (assembly GCF_036554565.1). NCBI lineage: Bacteria > Pseudomonadati > Gemmatimonadota > Longimicrobiia > Longimicrobiales > Longimicrobiaceae > Longimicrobium > Longimicrobium sp. Next base: position 1,555 of record NZ_DATBNB010000211.1, read on the forward strand.
GCGCTCCACGGTCGCCCGCTCGAACAGCGAGGTGGCATACTCCACGTCGCCAGTGATGCGGCCGTGGTTCTCCCCAAGCGTCAGCAGCAGGTCGAACTTGGCGCTCACGCGCGGCGCCGCGGCCGCGGGGGCCACGGAAAGCCCCGGCAGCGCCAGCCCGCTTCCCGCCGCGCCCTCCCACGCGAACATCACCTGAAAGAGCGGGCTGTACGCCAGGCTGCGCGCGGGACGCAGGCGCTCCACCACCTGCTCGAACGGGATGTCCTGGTTCCGCTGCCCCTCCAGCGCGCGGGCCTTCACCTGCGCCAGCAGCCCGGCCAGGGTGGGGCGCACGGAAAGGTCTACCCGCAGCACCAGCGTGTTGACGAAGAACCCGATCAGCTCCTCCACCTCGGGACGCGTGCGGTTGGCCCACGGGGTGCCGACGAGCACGTCGTCCTGGCCCGAGAGCCGGGCGAGCACCGTGGCCCAGCCGGCCAGCAGCGTCATGTACAGGGTGGTCCCGTGGCGGTGGCCGAGCGCCGTGAGCCCCGCCGTCAGCTCCCGGCTCAGCTCCACGGGCAGGGTGGCGCCCGCGTGGTCCTGCCGGGCGGGGCGCGGATGGTCGGTGGGCAGCTCCAGCAGCTCCGGCGCGCCTGCGAGCGTCTGCGTCCAGTACGCCGCCTGCGCGTCCAGCACCTCGCCTTCGGCCCACTGCCGCTGCCAGGCGGCGAAGTCGGCGTACTGCACGGGGAGCGGGGGGAGCGGATCGGGTTGCCCCTGGCTGAAGGCCGTGTACAGCGCGCTCAGCTCGCGGTTGAACACCCCCATGCTCCACCCGTCGGCAACCACGTGGTGCATGGTCACCAGCAGCAGGTGGTCGTCGTCCGCCAGGCGCACCAGGCGCGCGCGGACCAGAGGGCCCCGCTCCAGGTCGAAGGGCGCCTCCGCCTCCCGGTCCGCCAGGCGCTCCGCGTGGGCTTCGGCGGTTGGCTGGCCGCGCAGGTCGTGCTCCACCAGGGCGAAGCCGCTCTCCTCCACGGGCAGGATGCGCTGCTCCGGCTCGCCGTTCACCAGCAACAAAACCGTCCGCAGCGACTCGTGCCGCGCCACGATGCGCTCAAGCGCGCGCGCCAGCGCGGGGCGGTCCAGCGCCCCCCGCAGCCGCAGCTGCTCCGGGACGTGGTAGGTGCTCCCCATCTCCCCCAGCTGCTCCAGGAACCAGAGCCGCTGCTGAGCAAAGGAGAGCGCCAGCCGTCCGCCCCGCTCCACCGGCACGATGGGCGAGCCCTTCGGCGCGCTGCGCTCCAGGCGGGCGGCGCGCGCCATCTTGAGGATTCGTTCGCGTTCGGCGTTCGACAGCGTCGGGTTCATCGGATCCAAGGGTAGTTCGTCATTGCGGTCGTGCGAGACGGCCGGCCCGTCATCCCACGTCGGCGGCGCGGGACAGCGCGAGCAGCTCTTCGAGTTCGTCCGGATCGAACTGGGCCAGCTGTGCGTCCAGGAGCTGCTGGGCCAGCAGGGCCAGCCCCGGCTTTTCGAAGACGTCGCTCACCGGCAGCTCCACGTCCATCTCCCGCCGGATGCGGAGCACGAGCCGGGTGGCCAGCAGGGAGTTCCCGCCCAGGTGGAAGGAGTCGTCGTGGCGGCCCACCCGCTCCACCCCCAGCAGCTCCGCCCAGATCTCCGCCAGCGCCTCTTCCGTCTCGCCGTCGGGCGCCTCGTACCCGCGCGCGGCGAACGCGTCCGTCCCCGGTGCCGGGAGCGCCCCGCGGTCGGTCTTTCCGTTCTGCGTGAGCGGATATGCCTGCATCCACACGTACGCCGCCGGCACCATGTGATCGGGAAGGAGCCCGGCGAGGTGCGCCTTCAGCGCCTCGACGGCTACCGGCTCGTCCGCCAGGTAGTAGGCCACCAGCCGCTTCTCGCCCGGCGCGTCCTCGCGCCCCAGGACGATGGCGTCGCGCACCGCACCGTGGCTGCGCAGCGCCGCCTCGATCTCGCCCGGCTCGATCCGGAATCCGCGGATCTTCACCTGGAAGTCGGTGCGGCCCAGGAACTCCAGTGCGAAAGTGGGAGAGTGCGAGAGTGCGAGAGTAGATCCGTCCTCGTGCGAACGATCACCATCACCGTTCCACTTTCGCACTTCCGCACTTTCGCACTCTCGCACTTCCCTCCAGCGCACCCGGTCGCCCGTGCGGTACAGCCGCGCACCGGGGAGATACGGGTCCGGGACGAACTTCTCCGCCGTCAGCGCCGGGCGCCCCAGGTAGCCGTGGGCCAGCCCCGCGCCGCCTGCGTACAGCTCGCCGGGCACGCCCACCGGCGCCGGCTGCATCCCCGCGTCCAGCACGCGCACGTACGTGTTCGCGATCGGCCGGCCGATCGGGATGCTGGCGCCGTCCGCCTCGGCGATGCGGTGGCAGCAGGTGAAGGTGGTGTTCTCGGTGGGCCCGTAGCCGTTGATGAGCGCCGTATCCGGCAGCTCCTCCAGCACACGGCGCACGTGCGGAACGGAGAGCACGTCGCCGCCGGCCAGCAGCTGGCGGACGCCGCGCAGGATCTCGATGCTCTCCTCCACCACCAGGTGAAAGAGGCCCGCCGTCAGCCAGAGGACGGTGACGCCGTGCTCCGCCAGCGCCCGCCCGATGCTGTCCACGGAGGGCTGCCCGGCCGGATGGATGGAGTGGCGGGCGCCGTTCAGCAGCGGGCCCCACAGCTCCAGCGTGGCCGCATCGAACGAGGCGGGCGCCAGTTGCAGAAAGACGTCGGAGGGGTCGATGGAGACGTAGTCCTGCCCGCGCACCAGGCGCACGATGGCCCGGTGCGGCACCTCGACGCCCTTGGGCCGCCCCGTGGAGCCGGAGGTGTACATCACGTACGCCGCCGCGTCCGGGTCCGTCTCCGCCGCCGGCGCGTCCGCCGGCTCCGCCTCGATCGCGCCCGCGTCCGCGTCTACCCGCACGACCCGCGCGGCGTGGGACGGCAGGCGGTCCGCCAGGGACGACTCCGTCACCAGCACCGCCGCGGCGGTGTCGGCCAGCATGAAGGCCAGCCGCTCCGCCGGGTAGGCCGGGTCCAGCGGCACGTACGCCCCGCCCGCCTTGAGCGCGGCCAGTGTGGCGACCACCATCTCCGGCCCACGCTCCAGGAACACGCCCACGCGGGTACCCGCGGCCACGCCGGCGCGGCGCAGGTGGTGGGCAAGGCGGTTGGCGCGGCCGTCCAGCTCCGCGTACGTCATCCGCCCGCCGTCCCAGGCCAGCGCCACGGTCCCGGGCGCGGCGGCGGCGGCCTGCGCGAAGAGCGCATCCACCGTGGCGCGGGGGAACTCCGGCGCGGCGCCTTCACCCAGGGCGAGCAGGTTCGCACGCTCCGCCTGGCCGAGCAGCTCCAGCTGGCTCACCGGCCTGGAGTCGTCCGCGACCATCTCCTCCAGCACGCGCCGGAGGTAGCCGGCCCAGCGCTCCACCGTCGCCCGGTCGAAGAGGGACGTGGCGTACTCCAGGCCGCCCGCGATGCGGCCGTCCTCCTCCCACAGCGACAGCAGCAGGTCGAACTTGGCGGTCACGTGCGGCGCGGCATCCGAGGCGGCCAGGCGAAGGCCGAGCAGCTCCAGGCTTCCCCCCGGCGCGTTCTGCCAGGCGAACATCACCTGGAACAGCGGGGTGTGCGCCAGGCTCCGCGCCGGCTGCTCCCGCTCCACCACCTGCTCGAAGGGGATGTCCTGGTTCCGCTGGGCTTCCAGCGCGAGCGCCCTGACCCGGTCCAGCAGCCCGGCCGCCGTCGGCGCGCCGGAAAGGTCCACCCGCAGCGGCAGCGTGTTGACGAAGAAGCCGATCAGACCCTCGATCTCGCTCCGTCCCCGGTTCGCCGATGGAGTGCCGACGACGACCTCGTCCTGGCCCGACAGCCGGGCGAGCACGGCGGCCCACCCGGCGAGCAGCGTCATGTGAAGCGTGGCGCCGTGCCGCTGCCCCAGCGTCTTGAGCGCCTCGGTCAGCGCCTCGTCCAGCTCCACCTTCAGCGACGCGCCGGCGAAGTCCTGCTTCGCCGGGCGGGGATGGTCGGTGGGCAGCGCCAGCAGCTCGGGCGC